>JBLNDH010000167.1:0-4942 GCA_050261455.1 Bacillota bacterium | reverse complement strand
GAACCCTCACCCCGACCCTCTCCCGGAGTACCGGGCGAGGGGGAAGGAGAAGAAGGAATGGGCGAATTGAGGGGATGGGTCCGCGAAGCCGCAAGCGCGTCGGGGGATGGGACGGCGGAGGAGAGAGGTTGTTGGATCGAGGCAATGCCAGGATCCACCGGGGGCGGAGTTGCTTGGGAGAGTTGGTTGGGTTGTGGGTGAGATGAGGGGAGGTAGTGAAGGAGGTTGAAGATGCTGAGGGGGCTGGGGGGTAAGGCGGGGAGGAGGAGGCGGAGGAGGACGATGAGCCAGAGATTGTGACGCCAGCGAGGGGAGAGGTGGGATTTGAGGGCCCATTGGGCGAGGAGGACCAAGACGGCGAGGACGGCGGCCTGCCAAGAGGAGCGGAGGAGCCAGGCGAAGAAGGGGTTGGTGTTGATGAAGGCTAGCGGGAGCATTGGGCCTCCTAAACGTGCCTGGATAAAAGGCGAGGTTTGATTGGGGTGGGTAGCATTGTCCTAAACAAAAGGGTTTTGTTCACCACGGAAACACGGAGGAACTCAACGCGGGAACGGCCCGCATCCCGAGTTGGAAGGGAAGCCCACGAATCTCCACGAAACTTCACGAAGGAGCCGCGGATGGACGCGGATGAACGCAGATCGGAGGCGCATGGGCAAGATGCCCAGGGTACGTCTTTGTATTGCCACAGATGAGTGTTCCGGCGGGAGAGAGCTCGGCAAAGGGGAAAAGCACTGCTGGAGATGCATGGGCGGGCCGCCCATGCCACGGTGAGGCTGCGGGAATGTGTCTGCCGTGTCTTGGGGTTCATTTCCGTTACTCGGTTCAGGGCACGTATCCTTTTGACTACTTTTCCTGGTCCAAGATCCGTTTGAGCTCGTCGATTTCCCGGGGGGAGAGCTTGGCGCCTTTGATGAAATGGACCAGGGCGGGGGCGACGGCACCGTCGAAGACGCGGGAGAGGAAGGATTTGCTTTCCTCGCGGCGGCAGGCTTCGCGGCTAATCTTGGCGCGGTAGAGGTAACGGCGGTCGTCGATCTGGACGGCGATGGCATCTTTGCGGACGAGGCGGCCGAGGAGGGTTTTGATGGTGCGGGGGCGCCAGTTCTTTTCGGATTCGAGGCGGCGCACGATATCGCCGGCGGTGAGGGGGCCGGCGTCCCAGACGATTTTCATCACTTGCCATTCGGCGTCGGAGATTTGAGGGAGGTTAGACATGGATGCACCCTAGGGAGTTCGTATTGCGTATTGAGGGAAGGAGGGAGCAACGCGTTACGGTTCAGGCTTCACGGTTCAGGTCCTTTCTTGTAGTGATTACATTTGTAGATGTATCGTACTACAGATGTAATCACCGTCAAGGAAAAAGTGGAATTTTGTTGGGCAGGGTAGAAGCCCGGCCCTGCGGGCCGCCGCTAAACGGATGGGAGGAGGCAATCCCCCTTACGTGAGGCTACCGTTTGGGTTTATGATTTGGGGTTATGACACAGCATGCGATATTGACGGCGATTGGGACGGACCGGCCAGGGTTGGTGGATGAGGTTTCGGAGTTCATCTTCCAGCGGGGAGGGAATATTGAGGATAGCCGGATGGTGAATCTGCGGGGGCAGTTTGCGATTATGGTTCTGGTGGCCGGGTCGGAGCAGACGCTGGGGCGGGTGCGGAGCGAAGTGTGGCAGCTGTCGCAGAAAAGCGGACTGCAGGCGGACCTGAGGCCGGCCACTGCGGCGACGGCGGCGGTGGCGGAGGCGATTCCGTATCAGTTGAAGGCGACGGCGATCGACCAGCCGGGACTGGTGCATCGGTTTTCGCATCTGCTGCGGGGGTTGCAGGTGAACATTGAGAGCCTGGAGACGCAGTTGGCGCCGGCGCCGATCACGGGGGCGCCGCTGTTTGAGATGGAGATGGTGCTGTCGGTGCCACGGAGCACGTCGATCAGCAAGATGAAGGAGGAGTTGGGGAGGTTGTGTGATGAGCTGAATATTGATTGGGAGTTGAAGGGGGTGTGAGAGCCGGAGGCGTGAAGGAATGCCGAAGGCCGAGATCCGAATGACCAACACGGCGCCTATGTGGGTTACTTTTTATTGACACAGATGGGGCACAGATGAGTGTTCCTGATGGGAAAGATCTCGGCAGAGGGGAGAAGCACTGATGGGGATGCATGGGCGGGCCGCCCATGCCACGTTAAAACGCGCACGGGCAGGATGCCCGTGCTACGTTGATGCGGGCACGTTTGTGTCTTTCGCTTTATGCTTCTTTGATAGCGGTGATCAGGGTTTGGCCGGATTCGGGGGACATTTCTTGGGATTGGGGGTGGGTGAAGCCGGCGGAGGAGGTGAGGGTGATCAGTTCGGGGGTGGAGAAGGCGCCGACCATGATGTTGAAGAGGGCGGGGAGGAGGGGGCCGGTCTTTTCGGGGTTGAGGAGGAAGTCCTGGAGGATGAGGAGGCCGGCGGGGTTCATGGCGGCGAAGGCTTTGGCGAGCTTGGAGGGGGCGCCGCTGGGAGGGCCATGGAGGATGTTGGACATGAGGATGACGTCATAGCCGGTGCCGAAATCGTCCTCGTCCCAGTTGCCTTCGCGGAAGGAGATGCGGTCGGAGAGGCCATGGGCGGCGACGACTTCGCGGGCGATGGCGATGGTTTCGGGCATGTCGAAGAGGGTGGCGTGGAGGTCGGGGAAGCGCTCGCAGAGGAGCATGGAGTAGGTTCCGGGGCCGCCGCCGACGTCGAGGAGGGTTTTCTTGCCGGCGAGGTCGACGCGAAGGGTGAGGTCGGCGGCGCGGCCGGCCGAGGCGAGGTTGTGCATGGCGAGGATGAAGGCGCGGTGGTCGCGTTTGCGGGTGGCGTCGGCGAGGAAGGTGGAGGCGCCTTGGTGCTTGCGGAGGAGGTGTTCAAGGTCGTTCCAGAAGTCCCAGACGCCGGCCATGTGGGCGATGAGGTCGCCTTGGAAGACGGGGGAGTCGCGGAGGAGGGTGGCGCGGGCTTTGTCGGTGAGTTCCCAATTTGAGGTTAACGGGGTTGGGGGTACTGGAGACGGGGTTGCGGGAGACATGGTCACCGGAGGTGACCACGCCGCGGGGCGGAGGAGGTCTTGGGCGGCGCAGGCGATGAGGACGCGTTCGAGGAGGTCGGGGTCGAGGTTGAGTTCGGTGGCGAGGGTAAGCGAGGAGGCTGGGCCTTTGGCGAGGTGTTCGAAGACGCCGGTTTGATGGGCGGCCATGAGGACGCGGGCGGCGCGGAATCCCATGGCGGTAGCGATGATCTGCTGGGCGTAGCGAATGTTTTTGCCGGTGCGTTTAAGGCTCAGCTTCTTTGGCATGGTATCTCCTGAGGTCCCCACGGCAGCGCCGTGGGCTTTAGGGGTTCTGAAACGACTTTTTGAATCCTACCATTGGGATATGTTTGAGCGAATCAACAAGATTGCAATCATCGGAGCGGGGAGTGTGGGGGCGACTATTGCTTATGCGAGCCTGATCCGGGGGGTGGCCAAGCAGATTGTGCTGCAGGACGTGAATAAGCAGAAGGTGGAGGCAGAGGTTCTGGATTTGAACCATGGGATGCAATTTGTGCCGATGGCGACGGTGGCGGGGAGCGATGACCTGGAGATCTGCCACGATGCGGACGTGATTGTGATCACGGCTGGGGCAAAGCAGAAGGCGGGGCAGACGCGGATGGACCTGGCGGCGGCGAATGCGGAGATTTGTCGGAAGATCGTGCCGCGGCTGGTGGAATTGTCGCCGCGGGCGATTCTGCTGCTGGTGACGAATCCGGTGGATGTGATCACGTATGTGACGTTGAAGATCAGCGGGTTGCCGGCACAGCGGGTATTCGGATCGGGGACGGTCCTGGACAGTTCGCGGTTCCGCTTTTTGATTGCCAAGCGGTTGAAGGTGGCGGTGCAGAATGTGCATGCGTACGTAGCGGGCGAGCACGGGGATTCGGAGATTCCGCTGTGGAGCAGCGCGACGGTGGGGAATATCCCGCTGCATGCGTGGGCGGTGCCGGGGCATGGGAAGTTGAGCGTGCGGGATCGGGCAGAGATTTTCGACAATGTGAAGAATGCGGCATACCAGATCATTCACGGGAAGGGGGCGACGAATTATGCGATTGGGCTGGCGGCGGCGCGGATCCTGGAGGCGATTCTGCGGGATGAAAGCCGGGTGTTGCCGGTGAGTTCGCTGACGAATGATTTCTATGGGATCAGCGATGTGTGTTTGTCGTTGCCGAGCATTGTGAACCGAAGCGGGGTGGATGCGATCTTGCCGATTCCATTGAATGACGCGGAGAAGGCGGGGCTGGAGAACAGCGCGCAGGTGATTCGGGCGGCGATCGGGGCGTTGGGGTTTTGAGCGGTGAGCGGCGTATGGCTTGGCTGGGACATATGCCCAAGGCGGAGTCGCGGGCGGCGTTGATTTCGCTGGGGGTGGGGACTCTGCTGATGGCGATCAAGTTCATCGCGTATTTCGCGACGGACTCGGCGGCGATCTTTTCGGACGCGACGGAGAGCATTGCGAATGTGCTGGCGGCGGGGGTGGCGTTCTATTCGCTGGTGGTGGCGCACTGGCCGGCGGATGAGCAGCATCCGTATGGGCATGGGAAGGTGGAGTTTCTGTCGGCGGGATTTGAGGGGAGCTTGATCCTGCTGGCGGGGATCTTCGTTTTCGTGCGGACGATCGATGGGCTGCTGCGCGGACATACGCTGGAGGAGGGGCGGCTGGACCTGGGGTTGGGGTTGGTGGTCGTGGCGATGATCGTCAATGGGGGGATGGGGTGGCATCTGATACGGACGGGGCGGCGGCAGAGATCGATTACGCTGGTGGCGGATGGGAAGCACCTGATCAGCGATGCGTATACGTCGGTGGCGGTGCTGGTGGCACTGCTGATCGTGCGAGTGACGGGATGGGTTTGGGCGGACCCGATCGCGGCGATGGGGATGGCGTGCTACA
>JBLNDH010000166.1:0-5314 GCA_050261455.1 Bacillota bacterium | reverse complement strand
CGTCACGCGCGAGCAGGTCCTCACCGTGATGAAAACCCTCGACGCCCTCTACCAATCCGCCGCCCAAGGCCGGGAGGTCCCGCTGTAGTCTGGAACTCTGCCCATCGCTCGCCTGCTCTTCAGGGCTTGGCTCAGGACGCCGAAGCCCCTTGTCGCTCGCTCGCTCTCGAATTTGCCTCTTCCACCGAAGCCTTCCTGGCCTCCGGCACGCACAACGCATTGATATACTCATCCGGATCCTGTCGCTCCGGCTCCAGCATCCGCACCAGCTTGTGTCGCCGAATCTCGTGGAAGGCATACCCACACTCACGCAGCAGTTGCACCACCGGGGCCACCGTGGTTCCCTGATGAGCCAGCGTCGATGGGTTCAGCTCGATGAGGATCAACGGCTTGAAGCGAGCCAGCGTCTCCATTCCCCCCCGCAGCACGTGCGGCTCAAACCCCTCCGTATCGATCTTGATGAAATCCAGGCGATCGAGGCCCTGTTTCGCACAGAAATCGTCCAGGGTAATCAGCGAGACTTCAGGGCCATCCACAGCATCGGCCCTGATACACGCCATCCCGGAGTTGCCCGTGCGTTCCTCCATCCTCGCCGCCATCGGCACATCCGACAGGCCCACCCGGTGCGCGTGAATCTGGCCCTGAAGACCGTTCAGTTCAATGTTCCGCTGCAATCGGGCAAAATTCGTCGGATTGGGCTCAAAAGCATAAACCGCCGAGCACCCGCCCCGGGCGGCCAGCATCAGCGAGTAATACCCGAAGTTGGCCCCCACATCACACGCGACGCCCCCCCGGGGAAGCAGACGCAGAATATGGTGGATCTCCCAAAAGTCCTTGCGGCCCAGCCAGAACAGCTCTTCCTGGACGTAATCGGCGGGATCCAGACGCCAGCGTAAGCCCAGGCGAACCACATCTCTCTCGCCACTGCTATGGATGCCAAGAAGCTGCCGCAGCCGCCGATGCACCCACCACTTGCCGCGATGGTTGGGCAAAGCCGATCCATAGAACTCGAGACATCGCGACAGAAACGTGTCACCCGCAGCCATAAATCTCCCCAGGTTAGCGTTTGATCTTGCGGCGCAAGCATAATGCCTGAGCCCGAGCTCGAGGAACAGAAAAAGTGCTGAGTTCCAAGTGCCAAGTGCTGAGTCGAGGCAACCCCGGCACTCGGCACGCAGTACCCGATATCCCGCAAAGGGCAAGATCTTTCTCCACAACCCCCTCCCCTTTTCGTCGTATTTGTTATGATTCGCCCAACCGAAGGAGGTCACCAGAAGATCGATGATCAGAGCCGCCACCGTTTACGACGTCGTCCGCATCCAGCAGATCATCAACAGCCATGCCGAGCTGGGCAAAATGCTCTTTAAGAGCCTGGCCCAGCTTTTCGAGAGCCTTCGCGACTTCGCCGTCTACGAAGAAAAGGGGCAAGTCATTGGCTGCGTCGGACTGACCATCATCTGGGCGGATCTGGCCGAGGTACGCTCTCTGGCCGTGGATGACTCCTGCCGCGGCCGGGGCGTCGGTCGAAAACTCGTCGAATGGACCATTGAAGAGGCCCGCCGCCTGAACATCCGCCGCGTCATGTCTTTGACCTACGAGCAGCGGTTCTTCGAAAAACTGGGCTTCACCGTGGTCGAGAAGGACTCCCTTCCTCTCAAGGTCTGGAGCGATTGCGTCCGCTGCCCCAAACGCGAAGGGTGCGACGAAATCGCCATGGTTCGCGTGTTGCCCGACATCCCCCCCATCCAGCTCCCCTCCGCCCCTCCCACCCCCCATGGCGTCGCCATCCCCGTCCTCGAATACATCGAGGAGGACTGATCCGCCCTTGGCATTTGCTCCTCCAGTGCCTACATTCTTGCACCGCGATGGCCTTGACGATCGGCGTTCGATCCCGGCCAATCGCCAATTGAAAATCGAAAATCAGAAATCAGAATTCCCCTTATGCCTTTACTTCACGAGAATCTCTCCACCGCGATCGACTCCCTGGCGGCCCGGATGCAAAACATCCGGGACTCTCTTTGACTTGCCCAAAAAACAAGCCCGCCGAAAAGAAGTCGAAGCCAAAATGGGCGAAGCCGGCTTCTGGGACAACCCCCAAGCCGCCAAGTCGCTTGTCTCCGAACTGAAGATCCTCAAAGCCACCATCGATCCCCTCGAAGCTTTGCTCAAGGGAATCGAGGACGTGCGTGCCCTCTACGATTTGGCCCAGGAAGCGGGGGATAACGAATCCCTCGTCGAGTCCGATCGCATGCTCGCCGAGTTGGAAGCCAAGGGCGATCGCATCGAACTGCAGGCCCTGCTCGGCAATAAGAACGACCCCAAGAACTGCTTCTTCGATATCCATGCCGGCGCCGGCGGCACCGAGGCCCAGGACTGGGCCGAGATGCTCCTGCGCATGTACCTCCACTTCTTCGAGCATCGTGGCTGGGAAGTCAGCGAAGTGGACCGTCAATGGGGCGAACAGGCCGGCATCAAGGGCGTCACCCTCGAAATCAAAGGCGAATACGCCTATGGCTATCTGAAAACCGAAGCCGGCGTCCACCGCCTGGTCCGCCCGTCCCCTTTCAACGCCCAGAACAAGCGGCAAACGAGTTTCGCCGCGGTCGATGTGGTGCCCGATTTTTCCGATGAGGACACCGAGATCGAGATCCCCGAGAAGGATCTGGACATCGTGGCCTTTGCCCGCTCGGCCGGGCCCGGTGGCCAGAACGTCAACAAAGTCGCCACCGCCGTCCGCATCACCCACCTCCCCACCGGCATCCAGGTCACCTGCTCCGTGGAACGTTCGCAGCAGCAGAACAAGCAGCTGGCCATGGCCCTCTTGAAAGGCCGCCTGGAATTGATCGAACAGGCCAAACGCGACGAGGAACTCAAGAAGGTCTACGGCGACAAGGGCGCTATCGCCTGGGGCAACCAGATCCGTTCCTACGTGCTGGATGATCGCCGAATCAAGGATCACCGCACCAATGTCGAGACGCACGACATCGAATCCGTCCTCGACGACGGCCAGCTCGACCAATACATCGATGCCGAGCTCCGCCGTCGCCAGAAGTCCAAGTAACCTCCACGCCGGGGCAGAGCGACAGCGCCGCCCCGGCTTTTTCTTTTTTCCCGGCGCCCCGGTCAGCTTGCTGCCAGTGGCTCCCACTCAACAGGTCCAGATGGATATGACTCCCCTCCCCCCCTCCTGGCAACCGCTCCTGGCCGACGAGCTGCAAAAGCCCTACTTCCACAAGCTCCAGCAGTTCGTCGATGCGGAACGCCGTCAATTCACCGTCTACCCAACCGAGGCGGACATGTTCTCCGCTTTGGCGATCACGCCTTATGACCAGGTCAACGTCCTCCTGCTCGGCCAGGATCCCTATCCCAATCCCAACCAGGCGCATGGCCTGGCCTTCTCCGTTCGTCCCGGAGTCAAACCGCCTCCCTCCCTCCGCAACATCTTCATCGAACTGCATAACGACCTGAACCTGCCCATCCCCAAGAACAACGGCTGCCTCATCCCCTGGGCCCGGCAAGGAGTCCTCCTCCTGAACACCGTCCTCACCGTCCGCGCCGGCCAGCCCCTCTCCCACCGCGGCCAAGGGTGGGAAACCTTCACCGATGCCATCATTCGTGGCGTTGGCCACAAAAAAGACCCCGTCATCTTTATCCTCTGGGGCACCCACGCCCAGAAGAAGATCCCTCTGATCGACACCACCCGCCACACCATCCTCACCGCCGCCCACCCCTCCCCCCTTTCCGCCCATAATGGCTTCTTTGGCAGCAAGCCTTTCTCCCGCACCAATGCAGCCTTGCGCGAATCTGGGAAACCCGAAATCGACTGGCGCCTCGACGATATGTGAGCAATCCAGTTCCATATCAATCCCCCCTCCGCCACGCCATTTCAACCCCGGGCATTCAGCCCGTTGTATACCGGAGTATCGCACTCCCATATACATTGTGTGCCTGACACGACAAAAGGGCACGCTGGACGAGTCCGCCAGAATGCTTAGAATAACAGGGCCTTCGTCAGTGCAGTCATGGGCTCTGCACTGGGTGGAATGGGTCGCTGAAATGGAGTTCGGCGTATCGGCCGCATTACATCGGCTAAGGTTGATCTATGATCGTTGATTGTCATACGCATGTCTGGCAGTCGCCGGATCAGCTTGGACCGCTGGTCCTCGGCGACATCGCGCGCCCATTGCGGGCACGCTCGTTCCGTCTCCCCGGTGATCAGTGGTTCCAACAATCCCTTCCCGCGGCCGACACCGATTATCACTGGTCCCAGGCCAGCTCCGTGGACAAAGCTTTCGTGCTAGCCTTCAAGAGCCGCTATCTCCGGGCAGAAATCCCCAACCGCTATGTCTCGGACTACGTCGCCCGCTATCCCCAGAAACTGATCGGTTTTGCCGGCATCGATCCCAGCGAGCCCAATGCCCCCGAAGAAGTACGCCTGGCCAAGAGCGAGCTGGGCTTGCGCGGCATCACCCTGTCGCCGCCCAACCAGGATTTCCACCCCAGTGACACCCGCGCCCTGCGCGTCTATGCCGTTGCCGAGGAACTCGGCATGCCCGTCCTGATCCATCCGGGCAGCCCGTTCACCGAACAGGGCAAGATGGAATATGGCCGCCCCGTCCTCCTCGACGAAGTCGCCCGGGCCTTCCCCCGCCTCCGCATCATCGTGGCCCACATGGGCTACCCTTGGACCGATGAAACCATCTGCCTTCTGGCCAAACACCAGCATGTATACGCCGATATCTCCGGGTTGTTGCATCGACCCTGGCAGGCGTACAACATCCTCGTCTCCACTTATCAATATGGCGTGATCGACAAGCTGCTCTTCGGCAGCGATTTCCCCTATACCAGCGTCACCGAGTGTATCGAGGCACTTTACAGCCTCAACCAGATCGCCCATGGCACCAACCTGCCGCTGGTCCCGCGCGAAGCGTTGCGCGGCATCGTCGAACGCGATACGTTAACCCTTCTGGGGCTTGCCTGAACAATGATCACCTGGTTTCTGCGTTCTCGGCCTTGTCCGCGATCCCTCGCCACTGGGGTCGTACTGGTTCTCTTCGCCCTCCTCGGCGGCTGTTCCCATCACGGCGGAACCGTGCAACTGGATGGCCAGGAGAAAACCGAGAGCCTGATCCACTCCTTCAATCAAGCCTATATCACCGGCCGAACCGGTGAATATGACATCGTGCTCGTCGATAGCGCCGCCGAGTGGGACTACCGCAAAGGCAAACGCAGTAAACCCTTGCAGCCGACTCCCCTGGCCCCCGTCCGCCACATCATGCACATCCACCTCTACTGGCGGCCCATCGCCGGTACG
>JBLNDH010000165.1:0-16113 GCA_050261455.1 Bacillota bacterium | reverse complement strand
CATGGGCATCGATGCGTCCGTGCTGCCCCGCATCTTCGACGCCTTCGAGCAAGGGGGCCGGGCCATGACCCGGCAGTTCGGCGGTCTGGGGCTGGGATTGGCGATCTCCAAGGCGATTGTGGAGCTGCACGGCGGCAGCATCGTCGCGGAGAGTGGCGGCCTTGGCAAAGGCTCTGCCTTCCGCGTCACGCTGCCTGCCGCCAAGCCCACTGAGCCGGTTACTGGTCCAGTGGCCGCGGAAGAAGCAACAGCAACGGTCACGCCTCTGATGCCTGCCGCCGATCGCGTATCCATTTTACTGGTCGAGGATCATCCTGATACCGCCGCTGCGATGGCCCATCTACTGCGAGCCAGTGGCTACGAAGTCGAGACCGCCACGACGGTGCAGGCCGCCCTGCAAGCAGCACAGCGACAACACTTTGATCTGCTGATCTGTGATGTGGGCCTGCCGGATGGGAATGGCCCGGACTTGTTTCGCCAACTTCGGGTCAGGCACCCAGAACTTCAGGGTATTGCCATCAGCGGCTACGGCATGGAAGAGGACGTCCACCGTAGCCAAGAGGCGGGGTTTGCCGAACATCTGGTCAAACCTTTGGACTTGAGACGCCTGGAGGCCGCGATTGCTGGACTGGCTGAGGTCGGCTCGCATTAGCCATGCTCGCCAAACAGGGTTTTGAAGACCTGCAGGGGAAGCAACCTGAGGACATCACTTCACCACCGGCCTTCATTTTCTGACCGGGTCAGAGCTGCCGGGTTGTGCCGGCTTCTCACTCTTTTATTGATATTCGGCTGGTCGCCGTTGACCGGCATCAGGATCGTGATCTAATAGAAGTCTGTTGTTCCTGGTTTCTCGGTGCTCTCGGATCAAGCAGCCCGTCTGAGAGCATTCACATCGATGATAAGGTCCTTTGTAGGCATTCCTATCTTGGTGCCGGAGGACGCAGGGCTGAAGTCCGGTTCGTGGTGGAAACGGGGTGCGACATGGGAACTGCATTCACAGGCAACTCCTCCGAGAGCAGTCCCTCCGGTGTCGACATTGAGCGGCTGCTTGATGAATTTGATTCCCTGAACGACCACGTTCAGTATCTGCAACTATCACGCGAGTTTGGCCAGCACCTGCGGCAGGCGATTGAGCAGCACCACCAAGTCGAGCAAGCCTGCCGGTGTCGGGAACAGCTGTTTCGGGCCTTGGTCGAGAATGCCTTGGATGTCATCGCTCGCTTTGACAGGGGGTTGCATCATCTCTACATCAATCCAGCCATCGAGCGGGTGACAGGCCAGCCTCCCTCGTTTTTCCTTGGCAAAACCCACCGGCAAATGGGATTCTTGTCGGTAGCCGATTGCGACCTTTGGGAAGCCAAACTCAGGGAAGCCTTCGATACGCAATTGGAAGTCACCTTTGAGTTTACTTTCCATTCCTTGCTCGGGCTGCGGTTCCATCAAGTCCGCCTGGTCCCGGAGAAGAACGCGGTAGACGACCGGGTTGAAACGGTCATGTGCATAGGCCGGGATCTCACAGCGGCCAAGCTTGCCGAGCAGTCCCTGCGCCAGAGCGAGGAGCGGTTTCGGACTGTCTTTGAAGCCGGCCCCTTGGGAATGGCGCTAATTGGGCCGGAACACCGCATCGTTCAGGTCAATGCTTCCCTTTGCCGCATGCTGGGATACACCGCGGCCGAGCTGACCGCGCGGCGCGTCGAAGACATCACGCACCCTGACGACGTTCAAGCCAGCGTCGAGCTGTTGGAGCAGTTGACGCATGGTCCGACGCTTCCCGGCCCGATCGAAAAACGGTACATCCGGAAGGACGGCAGTGTTCTCTGGGGCAGGCTTACGCCTTCGCTGATTCACACCCCATCCGGTGAGATACGCAATTTTCTGGGGATGATTGAGGACATCACGGAACGCAAAGAGGCCGAAGAATCGCTGCGCGAAGCCAATGGGAGGTTTCGCTCCTTGCTTGACAATGTGCCGCTGGTCGCCGTGGGTCTCGATCGCCATGGCAAGGTCACGTATGTCAATCCCGCACTCGTCAAACTGACCGGCTACGCGATGGAGGAGCTGTTGGGGGTGGATTGGTTCCAGACGTGCATACCCGAACGCGATCGCATTGCGCTGCGTGCCATCTTCGCAGAGCTCGTGGAGGCCGGCCGCTACGTGCACAATGAGAGTCTTCTTTTGGCCAAGAGCGGCCAGGAATACCTGATCGCGTGGAACAATACCGTATTTCTTGGTGAGAATGGCCAGCCCATGGGCATTGCCTGCATTGGCGAGGACATCACGGAACGTAGGCGGGCCGAGACACAGCTGAAGGAAAACGAAGAGCGTTTTCGCTATATCCTCAAGTACAACCCCAACGCCATCGCCGTTCTCGACAAGGATCTTCGCTATCTGATGGTCAGTGATCGCTTTCTCCGCGACTACAACGTCACGGATCGCGATATCATCGGCAAGAGTCACTATGAGGTCTTTCCGGAGCTGCCTGCGAAATGGAAGGACATTCACAGGCGATGCCTGACCGGCGTGGTCGAGGGTGCCGACGAAGATTCTTTCGTCCGCCCCGATGGATCAATCGATTATGTCCGCTGGGAGTGCCGCCCTTGGTATGATGCCCAGGGGAACGTCGGCGGCGTCATTCTGTACACCGAGGTGATCACCGAGCGAAAGCGGGCGGAAATCGAACTCCGTCGGGCCAAGGAGGAACTCGAAATGGCCAGCCGAACGAAAGACCAGTTCCTGGCCGTCCTTTCCCACGAACTGCGCACGCCCCTCACGCCCATTCTGACCAACATGCAGCTGATGGAAATGGACCCGGCCCTTTCCCCTGCACATCGCGAGTCGATCGAAATGGTCCGCCGCAACGTCGAGCTGGAAGCCCGGCTCATCGATGACCTGCTCGACCTGACGCGCATCAGCCGGGGCAAGCTCGAACTGCATCTGACCAAGGTCGATTTGCACGAAGTCCTTCGCCAGACCGTGCAGATTTGTGACAGCGACATCCGCTCGCGGCGGTTGAAGCTCACGGTCGAGCCGATCGCCTCCAATCCGCTCGTTAAGGCCGATGCGACGCGTCTGCAGCAGGTCCTCTGGAATCTCTTGAAAAACGCTGTCAAGTTTACAGGCCCTGGTGGCGCGATTTCCATCCGCACGGAGAACCGTGCCGATCGGATTGTCCTGAGCATCCGGGACACCGGCATTGGTATCGAGCCGCAGGTGCTATCGCGTCTGTTCAATGCGTTTGAGCAGGGCGGTCGCGATACCACGCGCCAGTTTGGCGGGCTGGGCTTGGGGCTGGCGATCAGCAAGGGCATCGTCGATCTTCATGGCGGCTCACTTAACGCTCAGAGTGAAGGGTCAGGCAAGGGAGCGACTTTCATTCTGGAATTGCGCAGCGAGCCTCCGGAAGCCCCGCCCGCCACGCGTTTGGGCTCCGAGGTGGCCGCGGCAACCGCTGCCGAGGGTGCCCACGTCCTGCTGGTCGAGGACCATGCTGATACGGCCCGGACTCTCTCGCGTCTGTTGCGGAGTTATGGCTATGATGTGCGTGTTGCCAGGGACGTAGCGTCGGCCCTCCGAGCGGCCGCCGCCGAACGTTTCGATCTTCTTCTCAGCGATATCGGCCTGCCCGACGGCAGCGGCTTGGATCTCATGCGACAACTTCACCGGACCCAACGCCTCAAAGGCATTGCCCTGAGCGGCTATGGCATGGAGGAGGATGTCCGCCGCAGCCTTGATGCCGGTTTCCTCGCCCATCTCACCAAGCCTATCAACCTGGAGCAGCTGCGAGCAGCCATTGCGCAAGCGATGGCCGATCGGTGACGCGAGGGCGGCGTTCGCCTGGGCCCATTGGCATCTCTCCGGCTCACTCGCTCGTTGAACTGGTCTGTTCTCCGGGAAGATCCGAAACCGCTTGTGCGGGCTGACGCACATCCAGCCGATTGATCAGTTCCACCACGCCGGGCACCGCCCACACGCACTTCAGAAGCGAATCTACCTCATTGGCCGCGATCGGTCCGCTTAACGTTGCCCGGCCGGACTGTACCGAAACGTGGATCGCCGAAGCCTCGGAGACGGCGTGGCCCATGTCCGATCGGATACGCTCCACCAAGGTCTTGTCACTGACTTGGCGTTGGCCGCCGCGGTGGCGCAGTTCCGAAACAAATCCGCTGGTGCGATTCCACACATTGCGGCTCTTCTTCTGCATCGTCTCACTCATCTCCCCCAGCGAGGAGCGAACCTTATCCCGCGCAAACGCCCGGCGGCGTTTCCCGGCCGTCGGATCGAGGACATACATGATCCCCATGCCTAGGGCTACACACCCGATCGCCAAAAGCGTCTGATTGACCGACGAGCGTGCCTCAATGCGACGCGATCGGCCTGCGAACAATTGCCGAAGCCGGCCGCCCGCGTCCTCCGACATCTCACGCACCCGCTCCGGGATCTGGCGAGCTTGCACGGTTGCGCGGCTTCCGGTCAGCGATCCCAGGCTTTCCGACATCCGCTTGCGGGCCTGTTTGGAGAACTGCCCGATCTGTTCCGATAGCTTCTGGCCTGCATTACTCAGGCTTGAACTCGCAGTCGATGCACCCGCCGATGCCGTCTCGCCTAATTGGCTTGCTTTCTCGCGGGCGCTCTCCCATGTCGAAGCAATGGCCTCGCGTGCACCACGCGTCGCGTTGCTGGCCGCTTCGCCGATGCGTTCCCGGCGTTTTGCGCCTTCCCCGGGTTCAAACAAGTAGACCGCCAAAGCGCCAAGGCCCGCCCCGGTCAGAAGAGACATGGTATTTCGCGTCGTCTGGCTCATCATGGCATCACTCCTCTTCTACCTCAACGGGAGCCGTCGCAGCTTGCACACCCAGCCGGCCGACCGGCAATCACGGGCGAATTCCAACGTAAGCTGCAATGGCTCGACCTCGGTCGTGCTCCGTATCCAAACCGTTGCAAAGCCAATGCCAACCTCGCTATGACGCCTGTTCGCGGTCTGGCCAAGGTGCCGTGGGGCGGGTACGCTCAACACCGGTTAATGGGCGACGATTGCACGGGGCCCTGGGGTTTTCCGTGCATCCGGCAGAGGAGTGCATCTTTGATGAACGAGTATGGCGTGATTTTCGACATGGATGGCGTGCTGGTGAATAGTTACCAGGCACACCTGCAGTCCTGGCAACAGACCGCCGCATCGTTGGGCCTGCGCATGAGCCCGGCCGAGTTTGCCAAGACCTTTGGTCGAACCAGTCGCGAAATCATCCAACAGCTCTGGCCCAATCGCCTCAACGATGCCCAGATCCGCGTCTTCGACGAAAGAAAGGAACGGGCTTACCGCGAAAGTATTCGGCAGGACTTCCCCGAGATGCCCGGTGCCGGCGACCTGATCGCTGCGCTCCATGAGGCCGGCTTTCGCATCGCCATCGGTTCCTCCGGACCGGCCGAGAACGTTGCCGTCGTTCAACAATGCATCCCCAACGGGCAACTGGTCTCTGCCGTTGCCCATGGCGGCGAAGTTTCGCACGGCAAGCCCGACCCCCAGGTCTTTCTCTTGGCTGCTCAGAAGCTCGCTCTGAAGCCCGCCCAATGCGCCGTGATTGAAGATTCGCTTGTCGGCCTGCAAGCGGCCCGCCGTGCCGGTATGACTGCCATCGCTCTGACTGGCACCGCTTCACGGGAAACGCTTCTCCCACATGCCGATCAGGTCGTCGATTCCCTGCGTGACCCGGCTCCCCAATCTATCGCCGAGCTCATCCGCCGGAGGCAAGGTTCGCGGGCGTAGCTCTCGTTCGTCCGCGAACTCCATCGGTGCTGATCGAGGTTCCTCTCTGCGGCCTTCTTCCTCTCCGCATCTTTCCGCACGAACTCCCCTTTGCCTTTGCCGTACCTAGCTCAGAGACTTCCACATGGAATACGGGCAATGGGGCGATTCCCTGTGTCGGTTCGCCTTCTTACCAACCCATGCCTCCCCAGTCAGCCAGGCTCGGGAAGCCGACTTTTTGCCTCTCTCTCCCAATGGCAGGCTTGCTTTAAGGTAGAGATTGGTTTGGCTCGAAGGGAGCCCTGGGTCGTGAACGACTTTCGTGCAGATTCGGTTGAGGCCCTGCGGTTTATGTTTGCCGTGGGGATTGA
The DNA here is from genome assembly GCA_050261455.1 of Bacillota bacterium. Taxonomy (GTDB): domain Bacteria; phylum Planctomycetota; class Phycisphaerae; order Tepidisphaerales; family Tepidisphaeraceae; genus JAPLNB01. The sequence goes on along the minus strand of JBLNDH010000165.1, from coordinate 10,002 downwards.
ATGTTCGTATCCCACCATTGCTGGCGGCGCCCGCGTCGACCAGCTCCGCGATACCGGGCATTACGAATTCTGGAAGACGGATCTGCGCCTCGTCCGCGAACTCGGCTTACGCTATCTCCGCTACGGCCCGCCCATGTACCGCATCTTCACCGGGCCTGGCCAATATGACTGGAACCAGCTGGACCCGATCATGGCCGAGATGCGCCGCCTCGGCATCGTTCCTGTCATCGACCTTTGTCACTTTGGCCTGCCGGACTGGCTCGTCAACTTCCAGAATCCTGACTGGCCTGCTCACTTTGCGGATTACGCCCGGGCGTTCGCCGAACGCTACCCGTGGGTTCGCTACTACACGCCGGTCAATGAGATCTATGTCACCGGGCTTTTCTCCGCCGCGTTCGGCTGGTGGAACGAGCGGATGATGACCGACGCCGCCTTCATCCGCAACATCAAGCATTGCGCCAAGGCCTCCATCCTCGCCATGCGGGCCATTCTCGACCTCCGCCCGGATGCCATCTTCATCTTTTCCGAAAGCACCGAATACGTGCATCCCGGCTCTCCCCAGATGGTCGCCCAGGCCCATTTCATGAACGAACGCCGATTTCTTTCCCTGGACCTGGTCTTCGGCTACGACGTCTCTGCCACCATGTATCGTTACCTGCTGTCCAATGGCATGACCGCCGACGAGTACAGCTGGTACTCTACGCAGCGTGATCTTCGTCGCCACTGCATTGTCGGCACCGATTACTACATCACCAACGAGCATGTCATCCGCCCGGACGGCCATTCCATCGGCGCCGGCGACATCTACGGCTATTACGTCATCACTCGCCAGTACTTCGAACGCTACCGCCTGCCCGTCATGCACACGGAAACCAATCGCGTTGACAAGAACGCCGTCGAATGGCTGTGGAAGGAATGGATGAACCTGCTCCGCCTCCGCGACGATGGCGTTCCCGTGATTGGCTTCACATGGTTTGGCCTGGTCGATATGAAAGACTGGGACACCGCGTTGACCAAGATGCGCGGCACCATCAACAAGGTCGGTCTATACACCCTGGAACGGAAACAGCGCAAAGTTGCCCGGGAGTATCGCCGCCTGGTTCAGGAATACTCCCACCTGCCGATCTCCTCGAGCAAATTCCCCATCCTCACGGCCTGATGCCCTTGCGCGTGAATCGTGGCCCGATGCGCCCCTATTTCAGCCGGGCGACGATGGCATCGGTGAACTCGGCCGTGCCGGCGGTGCCCCCCAGATCGCGCGTACGGACTTTGCCTTCGGCCAGCACCGAGTCGTACGCCGTCTTGATCTTCGCTGCGATCGCTTCTTCATGAAGGTAGTTCAGCATCATCACCCCGGACATGATGCAGGCCAGCGGATTGGCCAGACCCTTACCGGCAATATCCGGCGCCGAGCCGTGTACGGCTTCGAAAACCGCCACGTCGTCTCCGATGTTCGCCCCCGGCACAACACCCAGGCCGCCAACCAACGCCGCACACAAATCGCTTACCACATCGCCATACAGGTTCTCGCAAAGGATGATGTCGAATGGAGTCGGGTCCTGGATCACTTTCATGCACCCGGCGTCGATGATCAGTTCCTCATACTGGATGTTGGGATACTCCTCTTCGTAGATCCGCCGGGCGCACTTAATGAACAGGCCATCGGTCATCTTCATGATGTTGGCCTTGTGGAACACTGTGATCTTCCGTCGATGGCGGCGTGTAGCGTAACGGAAAGCAAAGCGGGCGATTCGCGTGCAGGCGACCTCGGTGGCCACCTTCAGGCTGGTCACCACGCCCGGCGTGACTTCGTTCTCGATTCCGCTGTAGAGCCCTTCGGTGTTTTCGCGGATCACCACCATGTCCACGTTTTCAAATCGTGTCTTGATTCCCGGCATGGACCGCACGGGGCGGACGGCGGCATAGAGATTGAGCCTCTTGCGAAGCTGCACGTTCACCGAAGCAAAGCCGCCGCCGACGGGGGTGGTAATGGGACCCTTGAGGCAAAGCTTGTGCGCTTGAATGGCTGCCAGGGTGCGTTGGGGAAGGACATTCTCAAATCCCTTTTCCAACGCGCTGGCGCCGGCCGGTAGTTCGACCCACTCCACGGAGAGGCCCGCGGCTTCCAAAACCCGACGGGCCGCTGCGGTGACTTCCGGCCCGATGCCGTCGCCAGGGATCAGAACGATTGTATATTTGGGCATGGGCGTCTTTCCTTACAACAACTATAGGCCTTGTCAGCTCATTCGGACACGGGTTGCGACGACGGCGAGGGCCTAAAGGCTGAACCCGCTGGCTAGTAATGCCGCCCCGTTTTTTTATCATATCCGGCAGATGCTTCGGGATTGTTTGGGGGTTTCCATCTGCTCCCGCGGATTGATAATAGTGAGCAGGGATATTGGCTTGAGGAGCTGTTATGCCTCAAATGAGAGGAACTAGGGACCAGAGGCACGGGTATCAGGCGACCGTAATGGAGACGGAGCTTGATTCGATTTGCCTGGCGTTGGGGAAGATGAAAACCAAGTTGCGGAGAAGCCAGACGCTCAATCACCTGACGGAAAAGGAGCGAGCGGGATTGGAGGCAGCGCTGACCAGGGCCGAGGGGCGGTTGGCCGAGTTGGGTGTCGCTATTCGCGGGGACGCATGAGCAAGGGTGTCCTGCCGCGGCATCCTGCCTGGGGTTATCGGATTCGCATCAATCGTTCATTTGACGGCCTTGATCTCGACGACATCGCCGCTCCGCAAGGTGATGGCGATGTCCGATGGATCGGTGACCTTGAGCTTGTCGGCATCGATGGCAAGGGACTTGGCGTTGAGCAGGGAGCCGTCGGCGGCGCGCACTTCGTACCGATGAGCGGCCGGCTGAACTTCGTGCAGCACGGCGGCGATCGTCTCATCCCAGGTGTTGAACCGGCGCATGCCAAACAGCACGGAACTAACCCGGACTTGTCCGTCCTTGAATGTAACGGTGCCATCGACGAAGTCGCCGTTGGTGAGGATTACACCGGTCCGGCCGGGTTGAACGCTTTGAATGGCTTCGCTGGTCAAAGGCTTCACCAGAAGCCGGGCGACTTGACTGGTGGGGACAACCAGTTCCTGCCCCGGGCGTCCCATGCGGACCGAGGTGTCATCCACGGCATGGATCTCGCCCACGATGGTGGAGCCGCTCAGTAACGTGACCCCTTTGACTATAGACTCCATGGGCGGTGACCCGAGTGTCACCGAAACCTGATCAAAGGTGGCCTGGCCGACTTCGGCGACCGGATTGGCGATCGCCAGGCCGACGAAGATGTTCTTGGGCATGTCAACCCGGCGTTCGCCAAGCAGTTCCCATCGCTTCCCATCGTCGGATCGGTAGGCCCGGATCTTGGAGCCAAAACGCGACAGCTTCAGCCAGCAGGGGAGATGGTCGGTGTCTTCGGTGGATGATTTGGGATCGGCCCAGGCATTGTCGCGGTGTACGAATGCGAGGCCGCTGTCGCAGACGAGGCCCAGGATCGCCTGCTTGGCCCGGTCGTTTGCGAGGTGCTCGCGAATGAGCAATCCCGCCACGGCAGCCGAGCCATGCACCGCTTCGAAGCTGTTGAGGCGGGCGACGATCGTCCCATCGCCCTTGAGGGGTTGGCAGACGTAGTAGAACAAATCACGCTCGCCCCACAGATCGCCGTCGCGTCCTGTGAGGACGAAGGTGCCATTGGCATGACTGACTGCGCCCAGAGGTTCGGTTTTCCCGACGGGCAATTCGATCCAAGGCCCGGGCAGTGAGCCGTTGGCGTTGCCCCCGACGACGATGTTGCATGGCTCGGTGGTGGTGCTGATGCCGGTGTTGTCCACCGCCCGGGCGGTGAGCTTGTGATTGCCGGGTGAGGGGGATTTCCACTCATACTGCCAGGGGCTTTGCTGGACGGTTCCCAGGGGCCGGCCATTAATGAAAAACTCCACCCGGGCCACCGAACCATCGGCATCTGCCGCATCGGCCTGGATGCGGATGGGCGAAGTCGCGGTCAAGGCGTCGCCATCGTGGGGGGAGCGAATGGTGATGGTTGGCGGGACCGTCCCCGGTGGGGGGGTGAGGTACTTGGCTGGGATGGCCTCCTCCGCCTGGTGCTCGCTCTGCCAGAACAGTTTGGCATTGCCACCCCATTGGCCTTTGCGAAATTCGAAGCGGAGGTCGTAAGGTTGGCCGGCCTTGAGATCGACTTGCGTCGTGTACGTGCCCGCGCCGTTCCAATGGTCCACCAGCAGCCGATTATTAAGCCAGAATCGCCCGCCGCTGTCGAATCCAACGCGGAAGGTGTAGGTTTCCGAATGAGCGGGTTGCACCTGGCCTGTCCAGCGCACGGAGAAGTTCTCCGGGATCGATCGATCCGGCGAGGCGTGTTCCGCCCACCACTCATGAACCTTCGGGTCGATCCGGATGAGGCGAAGATCGTTCAGATCGTATCCGGCGTAATACTCTGCCCGAAGACCTTCGATTCGCTGGGGTTTCTCGGCAGGTTTGGCCTTGGGGGCAGATTCCTTGGACGCAGCCTGCTCCATGAGGGCGTCTTTGAATGTCACCTGCCGGATTGAGGAGAGATCCACGCGGGTCTCATTACCATTGGGTGATTGCACGAGCAGGTTGCCACCCTGCAGGCGAATCACGCCTTCCAGGGTGGTCCCATCCTGCAGCCGGACGCCGGCGGCATGGGACAGGGGCGAATAGAACCCCGTGGCGCACAACAAAAGGAGGCAGACGGCACTGCGAACACAATAGCGAGTGGACAACATATGCATCGGTACTCAGATCCGGCCGGATGAATCGTGACAGCCTCTTGGATTCTATCTCGCATCCGCTCCCGATGTTGAATGGCCCGCCCGAAATGGAAACGAGTGCAGATCCCGGATCGTCGATATGCTCCGAACCCGGCGTGCTGGTTCTGATTAGGCAGTGTCGCCAGCATCTTCCTCAATTCCTGTGCAGATGCCCCGGATTGGGAGAAAAGAAAGAACGGCCGCTGATCGGCGGGCAATCGCACGGTGGTTTTTCCGCTCACGGCTTTCAAGGGCGTATCTTGCCCCATGACGTTTCGCAGGATCATACCCTCGATGGGTAAAACAAGCTCGACATCCCCGTGGCTGGCGTAAGCGACGATCACGCCACGCTTGTTGCGATCATCCTGAAACAAGTGCAGCGTGGTCCCTTGGGGGCGAAGGGTGGCGACATACGTGCTCAGGCCAAGCTGGTCGATCAGCACGTTCCACGCCACGGCCGCCGCAGTGGGATCGCCGCGATCATCCCAAAGCTGCGTGCCCGGGCCGTACCAGTCCCACCAACTGCGGCCGCCCTGGGCGTTGGCATATTGAAAGCCGATGAATTTCTCCTGGCCTGCCGCCAAAAGGTCGGCCATGTTGCGGACAAGGATGTGCGATGCCTCGGCCCCGGTGAGCCTTGTCAGTGCCAAGGCGGCGTCATCGTGGGAACTGTTCACGAAGGACCACCCCTCGTTAAACCAGAGCTTGGCTGTCGGGTTGCTCGATGCAAATCTCTGCCGCAATGCCGCGATCGTCGCGGGGCTCGCGGCCTCGCCGGGGGTATAGTTGTGGTACGTGTAGCAGTCGATGAACTTCGCTCCGCCGAGTTCAAAGAACCGCTCCTGCAGCGACGTTGGTGCGGGCCAGACGCAGTTCACGAGAAACATCGCATTGGGATTGGCCTGCTTCACCCGTCGAGCGGTTCGCTTCACCATCGCGGTGTACAAAGCGGGGTCCCACTTGAGCAGGTCCGGCTCGTTCTGAAACTCCCAAACTATGGGCTTTCGCGCATACCGCTTAACCAGGATGCTGACGAAGCGATCCCAGTTGGTGTGGATCGAAAGATCGTCCCACCGGGGATCGTTGGCCGGCCATTGCATGTCGGCCGGCAGGTTGTCCTTCGCTTGCGCCCATGGCGGCGGATCATACATGACATAGTCGATGCTGTAGCCGCGTAAGGTCAGCAAATCGACCACCTCATCCGGCCAGTCATAAGTGCCAGGGGTTTTCTCCACGCTGGACCAGCTCATGGGGACATCCCACCACCAGCGGCACCAACGGAATCCCAGCTTCTGGCTGAGTTTCGCCGAGAGCGGTCCGGTCAGCGAGACGCCGAATCGCTCTCGCGGATCGGGCAAGGTTGCCCGCTTGGGGAATGGCAGCACCGTCACGGGGGCATCGGACTGGTCGATGACTTGGCCATGCTCGTCGATCGCGCTGACACGGGCGAGCATCAATCCCACGGCAGAGAGCGGGATGGGCACCGTTTCGATCGCAGATTGGTCGGGCAGGATCGTGACCCTCCGATCGATAGCATCGCTGAGCACGCGGCGACCTTCGTAGTCCATCAATTGCCAGCGAAGGGTGAGGGACTGCGGCTGGCGGGTGGTGTTGAATGCGGTTGCACGCACCTGCGCGACAAAGGAGCGGTCCAGCAGGTTGCCATTGGCCTTGTAGCCGGGCAGGTTCGTGATGTCGCTGGTGACCTCGACGGCCCGGCGGGGTTGGACAACGCCATCCCCAATCTCGGCGATGCTGACGCCGTCAATGCAAAGCGATCCCGAGGCGCCGATTGCCAGGATGTACACGCTGTCCGGCCACCAGGGCGGCCGGGGGCGAGTCTGGGCGGTGTAATCGAAACTCACATGTTGCCATTGCCCGGTCGCTTTGGCGGTGAACATCTGCCCGTTCCAGGCCGCCTTGATTTCCTGGGCAATCTCGCGGTGGCTCGGGGCGATCCACATCCGCAATTCGCTGTTCTGGTCGGAACGGATCCATAAGCTGATTCGCACCGGCCGACCCAGCGGCAGCGCAAAGGGCGTCGATCGCGGCCCATCTTTCTCAATGTGAAGATAGTGTTCTCCATCCGCAGCATCCCGTCGCAGCAGCGTGCATTTCTCGATATCGAGCCAATACGCCAGTGACCCTTCGAAGCTGCCGTTGCGAACGCGGTTTTCCGCCGCCTGCAAAACGGAGATGCTGGAAACAATAATGCAATAAACGATTGTGGTATGAATCCCCCTGATCATGCCAGCATTGTACCAAAGCAGCAAGCAAACGCCAGGGGGAGACGCCAATGAGGGTGCCGATTTGCATGATGGTTTTTGCTGCGATTGGGGTTATGGGGGTTGTCGTTGGGGTTGGGGCGGAGCTATAGTACCGCATCGAGTGTGGGTGTCGCAGACTGTGATTCACAGGGAAAACAAGGCAATTGGTCCATGATTCCGCAAGTCCGGTTTGGCCGAACCAATCTCCACGTCAGTCGCATTGCCCTGGGAGGTTATCCCCTGGGTGTCGGATGCAAGGCTCGGGGGTGGGAGCCATTCAGCGTGGAAGGTCGTGCCGCGGCGATCCGGACCGTCCAGGCGGCTCTCGATGTGGGCATCAATTACATCGATACCTCGCCTGGTTATGGCGATGGGCACAGCGAATCCGTGATTGGCGAGGCTGTGCAACAACGTCGCAGCCAGGTGATCCTGGCCAGCCGTGTGGGTTTCCGCGGCTGTTCACCTGGCGATGTGCGTGCCAGCGTGGAAAGTTCGCTGCGACGCCTTCGTACGGAAGTGATCGACATCATTCAGTTCGATGGGGGGACATACAAGCAAGAAGATGTCCGCCAGATCCTTCGCGAGGATCTTCTGGAGATGCTCGAGACCCTTCGCGAACAGGGCAAGGTGCGGTTCCTTGGCTTGGTGGTGGATGAACCGTGGACTGCTCGGCCACTGTTGGCCAGCTTCCGCTTCGATGTGCTTCAGGTCCGGTACAACCTGATCGATCAGAGCGCGGGGCGCCATTTGTTGAACGAAGCACGGGAACTGGACATGGGGGTGGTCGCGATGCAGCCGATGACTGGCGGCATCTTCCAACGTCTTGGCCAAGCACTTTTGCTGCACTTGGCCGAGCCTCGCGATCTGGATGAGATGGCCCTGAAGTTCGTCCTGTCCGATAGCCGCGTTCACGTGGCGGCCATGGATTTCTGCGGGGCGGAAGATGTAGCCCGCCATGCTGCGATCGCTGCTCTATTGGAGCCGCCGTTGGACGTGGCGAAGCTGCCCCATCCAACGGCCGATGCGGATCGCGCCGGTGATGATGGACCCGTCGTGGCTGATTGAAAGAATTCCCAAAGTCGTTGGATCAACCGCAGACTTGGATATCGCCCTCACGCTGGACCTGTTCCGACATCAGCAATGCCCGCAGATTCTGGCCGGAATGGTTGAATTCCACTTCATAGGCGGTTGCAGGAGCGAACCATTGGCTGCACACCACGCCGGTTTCGCCGCGGTGAAGTCCCAGCTCCGGAATGTCCCGTTTGAGCCGAACGCGATCGTCCACACCAAGCTGACGCATGGACTACCTCCATAGCTGCTTCAACTGCAGGTGATGAGCCATTGACTGGCTATTGTAGGCAACACCTAGCACCGGTAGGCAAGTTGAGCAATTGACGTGCCATGGGCTTGGTGAATGCGGGGGCGCGAAAACGCCCGTGTTTCCCGGCCGCCGCGCGTGTCCACGCCAAGGGGCGTGTGTGCCAGGGTGCCAGATCGGCACCCGGCTGGCATATCCAGGGGACGGCATGGCACGCCAGGGGAGGCCGCATGGTGAGATAGCAAACAGTGTCTCTCACATCCAGGGAAGGCGATCCTCTCCTCTTCCCCCTCGCCCGTTTAGCGCCGCCCCGGAGGGGCGGGTTTTCGCGCAACGCCCCCTCCTCCACAACTCGTCAAACCCGCTGTGATACGCCACTAGTCAGATTCATGCAGCGGCTCTTCGCGGAGCGCCTGTGCTTGTTGCCGCTGCATGGCCAGCAGACGCTGACGCCAGCGGTTGTGAACGCGGCGGTCGCTGTCATTCTCCGGGCCTCGCGTGGCAATGGCGATCTGTTCCAACGGGAACTTGGGCTTGCGATCCATGTAGAGCAGTCCATTGGCTTCCTGGTAGGTGTCGGTGAACTGGGTGTAACAGAAGCCAGCCAGCAATGGCAGGGTGCGGACCGTCTCCAGCAGGACCGCATATCGGGCGGCGAAATCGTCCGGGGTCTTGGCCCGCGAGTACCCCCAGGTGCCGCGCTGCTTGGAGAACGCGATGCCGCCGAACTCGGTGAGCATGATGGGCAAACCTTCGTGGGCCCGCTCATCCAGAATGAGGATGCGATGCCCGGGGCGTTCGCTCCGCAGCATCTGCGTCAAGGCGTCTTCGGTGACGGTGTATCGTCGGGCGATCCGAGCGGGATCGGCTTCGTAGTCGTGAATGGCGATGATGTCGGTGACAACCGATTCCCAGCCATCGTTGCCGATGACCGGTCGCGTCGAGTCCAGCGTTTTGGTCAGGTGATACAGCGACCGGACGAAATGTCGCTGCTGGGGGACGTTGGGCAGGTCCGGCACGCCCCAGGACTCATTGACCGGCACCCAGGCGATGATGCACGGGTGGCTGATGTCCCGCTCGATGGCGGCTATCCAGGTATCGGTCACGCGCCGCACCGTCTCGTCGTTGAAGGCGTAGGCGCTGGGCATTTCCTCCCACACCAGGAGGCCCAGCGTATCCGCCCAGTACAGGAATCGGGGGTCCTCGATCTTCTGGTGCATACGCACGCCGTTGAAACCCATGGCCTTGATCAGCTCTACATCGCGGCGAAACGCCTCGTCGTCGGGCGCGGTCAAGCCCGTGTCCGGCCAATAGCCTTGGTTGAGGACCAGCCGGAGCTGGTACGGCCGCGTATTGAGCATGAACCGATCGCCTTGGATGCCAACCGACCGCATCGCGGTGTAGCTGGTGACGCTGTCGATGACGTTGCCTTCCTCATCGACAAGGTCGATCTCGGCATGGATGAGATTGGGATGCGATGGGCTCCAGTAGTAGTCGTTGCGGTAATCTTCAATGCCCGGGTCGTTCAGGCTGATGCGGCGATCGATCTTGCCGTCGGTCGCGGCGTAAACGTCGTCGACGAGGATGCGTTCTTTGTGGGTCAGCCAGACGTGGACACGCAGC
>JBLNDH010000164.1:0-9990 GCA_050261455.1 Bacillota bacterium | reverse complement strand
AAAGAGCGGGAGCAGAGGGCGGCGAGGAGGGGGAATACAAGCAGGAGTGATCGTGGGGACATGAATTCTTGCCCTTTCAGAAGATAGTCCTTTGGGAGCCGCGATTCCGCACGGTGGGGCGGTGGGCTTTGGCGAAATTATCTTAGCAGAATGGCCGGTCCGCTGAAGAGCACCCAATAATGCTCGTCGTCACCGGAGGTGACCACGCCGCGAGGGGGAAGGAAGCCCACGCATTGCTATCCGTGGGCGTTGGGGTGCGAGTTGGAGCAGTCCCGTTTGGGTGTGTGCTTGGCTCCGAGCCCTCTCCCTCTCCCGGAGCACCGGGAGAGGGAGAGCAGCGGTACGCAGTAGCGTGTTCTATGCAGTAGGTGCTACCAGTCCAGTTTCTCGCGAGCCGGGACCTTGGGGAATGGGGCGTGGGGCTCGGCTTGGTACCAGAAAGCGGTGGAGGAGATGTCGTCGTTGAGCTGGAGGTAACGGTGTTGCGGGTCGTTCTGCCGCCAGCCCAATGCCTGGATGGTGACCTTCAGGTCCTTGTCAAAACGGATGGGGTCGGTGACGTGCCAGCGGTAGAGGCCAAATCGCTGGCCCACTTCATAGATCTTGTCGGCCGGCTGGACCTGGGCCAGGCCCGTGTAAGGAGTGGAGAAGGTCTGGTACTTGTGGGTTTGCTGATTCTCGAAATTGTAGGAGCCGCAGAAGTAGTCTTCGGTGCCGGTGCTGCAGATGGTGGGGAACGCCTTGTCGCCGTCCATGAAGAACTTGATTTCACCTTCGCCCCACCAACCGGGGGAGTGGACTTCCCAGGCCAGGTAGGTGCCGACGTACTGGCCCTTGCCCTTGACGCCATCGAGGATGGTGTAGAGGCCGGTGGTCTTCAGGGGATCTTCGCGACGGAACTGGGCATGGAGGTAAGCGGCGTCGGCAGGGACCTTGGTCAGGGAGTAATCGATCTGGTAGTAGAGCACCATGTCCCTGTCGTCGAGGTTTTCCATGGTGATACGGGCCTTGTTGCGGAAGGGCATGGGCCAGTAGCAGTTGAAGGCGCTGCCGGGGTTGACACAGATGGCTAAGGAGTTGATCTGGCCATACTGGCCGAGCCCGCAGGCGAAGAAATCCCCGACGGGGCACTCGATGGAGGGCTCCTGCTCACCGTCCCAGTAGAAGCGAAGGATGGAATGACGCCAATTGCCCGTGGGGGTCATCCAGATGTGCTGGATACTGCCCGGGCCGGTGATGTCGGCGAGGGTGAAGGTCGTTTTGGACTTGATCACGACGGAGGGGGAGACTTTCCAGGTCTGGCCGAGGTCGCGGGCGGCGCCTTTACCGGTGCCTTCGGTGGCCATGCCGGCTTTACCCTTCTCGCCGGTGAAATTCTCGGGGCAGATCGAACGCGTCTGGGCGGAGGACAGCCGATAGAGGTTGTCCATGCTGTTGTAAGCGCCGTCGTGCTGCTGGGCAGAGCAGGCGGCGAGAATAGTCGCAATGGCGGTGCAGATACCTAATTGAGCTAATAGTGTTGTGTAGCGAATCGTGTGCATGATGTTGGTTCTCCTTGCTTTTAATGCGCGATGATGTCCGCTTTATAAACGATCAGGCGGGCGAGGGAAATACTAGGGGTCCATCACACTCCCTTGCACGGACAAGTCTCTCCGCGCCCGTTGATTGAGCGTCGGAGAATCCGCGTCCTCTTGCTGAGGATCGATTCCTGGCTCCAGAGCTCGCGAAGGCTCGAAGGCGCGAAGAAAACGCGAAGAAGACAACCGGAGTCTTTCTTCCTTCGCGTCCTCTTCGCGCCTTAGCGGCTTCGCGAGCTCTGCTCTCATGGGCAGAAACTACCTGATTCTCAATAGCGCCGGCCCGCAGCGGCGGGTTTTCCGCGCAACGCCCCCTCCTCTACATCCCGTCAGCCCCGCTGGGATGCTCCCCTAGGGCAACGGGCAGACACTGGGCCTGCCCGTTGCGATGGATTCGACCTTCCAATGCTGCCGCAAGGGTTACAGAGTCCATCCCCGGCGGTACTCGCGGCGGAGGAACTGGTTGGCCTCGGGGAGATTGGTGATCTTGAAGGCAACCGGATCCCACAGGAGCTTGTGCTGCGTGAGGGATTCGCGGAGTTGCGAACGCAACGCGACGTTGCCGAGGAGAACGACCTCAGCGAGGGGGCCGGCCCAGTCGAAGTTGGAACCGGTGGTGCCTTTGCCCTTGCACGCTTCGATGAACTCGCGGTAATGGCCGGGTGAGCTGGGGATGAACTGCGGCTTGGTGGGTGCGCCGGCGCGGAGGGATTCGGGATAGATGGTGTTGTTGAGAATGAAGCCCTTGTCGCCAACAAGAAGGCGGCCATTGTCGCCCATGGTTACATCTTCGGGCAGGCCCTCGGGACGGGGCGGACGGAGGCCGCCGTCGTACCAGACGAGTTTGACGGCGGGCATCTCAATGCCACCGGCTTGTTTGCCGGAGAGGCCTTTGATGTGGACGTTGTTGGCTTGCGGCTCGGCGCTGCGGGCGGGGAAGAAGTAGGTGACCATCGAGCCGAGCGGGTACGTCTCGGTGTTGACGCGGGTGGAGGAACCTTGGACCCAGAGGGGATGGCCCAGCTTCAGGGCGCGGAAGATGGGGTCCATGGAGTGGCAGCCGATGTCGCCGAGGGCGCCGGTGCCGAAGTCCCACCAGCCGCGCCATTTGAACGGGTGATACGATGGATGATAGGGACGCATCGGGGCCGGGCCGATCCAGAGATCCCAGTCCATGGTCGAGGGCACAGCCGGGGTGTCCTTCGGGCGGTCGACGCCCTGGGGCCAGTATTCGTTAAAAAGACCTTGCGAGGGGCGATCGGTCCAGACGTGGGCTTCGCGAACCGGACCGATGACGCCGGACCAGACCTGTTCGCAAAGCAGGCGGGTTTCGGTGCTGGCCTGGCCTTGGTTGCCCATCTGGGTGACGATCTTCTTCTCGCGGGCGGCCTGGGCCACCTGGCGTGCTTCCCAGACGGAGTGGGTGAGGGGTTTTTCGCAGTAGACGTTCTTGCCGCGACGGATCGCTTCTATGGACGCGAACGCATGCATGTGGTCCGGCGTGGCGACGACCACCGCGTCGATGTCCTTCATTTCATCGAGCATCTTGCGGTAGTCTTTGAAGGGCTTGGCTTTTGGGAAAGCCTTAAACATGCCCTGGGCGACTTGCCAGTCGACATCGCAAAGAGCGACGATGTTTTCGCTGCGCATCTGTCCGATGTCGCTGCTGCCTTGGCCGCCGATACCGATGCCCGCGATGTTGAGCTTTCCGCTGGGCGGGGTTTGGCCTTGGCCGAGGACGTGACGCGGGACGACTTGCCAGGCGACGGCCGCCGCGCTGGCGGTCGCAGCCTTCAAGAACGCACGACGAGGAATTTTGGGCATATACCTTTCCTTGAAAAGAGTAATCGATAGTTATTACCACGGAGAGCGGCAGGCGCTTTAAACTGTTTATGGTTTTGGGATGATTGTTGATCGGGAAGGGGCTCGGGGCTTGGTCGGATGGTTTTTGGGAGAGGCCTGATGCGACATGCTCAATGCAGTCTCTGGATGTTGTTGGCGGCTGTTCTAGGTAGCTGGGTTGCGACGCCGGTGCAGGCTGCCTCGCGCGACATTGCTGGTCACTTGCAGCCGTTTGTGGACAACCACACCCTGGCCGGCGCGGTGACGCTGGTGGCGTCGAAGGACAAGGTGCTGAGCCTGGAAGCGGTGGGGTATGCGGATGTTGCTGCCAAGCAGCCGATGCGGGTGGATAACCTGTTCTGGATCGCGTCAATGTCCAAGCCGATGACCGCCACCGCACTGATGATGCTGGTGGATGAAGGAAAAGTGAAATTGGATGATCCAGTCGAGAAATACCTGCCGGAGTTTAAGGGCCAGATGCTGGCGGTGGAGCAGGATGCGAATCATGTGCTGCTGAAGAACCCGGTGCATCCGATCACAGTGAGGGAAATCCTCTCGCACACCAGCGGGCTGCCATTCATGTCGCGTGTGGAGCACAAGATCGACCAGTTCTCTTTGCGGGAAGCGGCCATCAGCTACGCGCTGACGCCGTTGAAGTTCGAACCGGGGAGCAAGTACGACTACAGCAACGCCGGCATCAACACGGTTGGCCGGATCATCGAAGTGGTCAGCGGCATGCCGTATGAGCAGTTCATGGCCCAGCGGCTGTTCGAACCGCTGGGGATGAAGGACACCACGTTCTGGCCCAATGAAGAGCAGATGACGCGGCTGGCCAAGTCGTATAAGCCGAATGCGGACAAGACCGGCCTGGAGGAAATTCCCGTCGATCAGTTGACCTATCCGTTGAACGATCATAAGCGTGGACCGAGCCCGGCGGGAGGCTATTTCTCCACTGCGGCGGATGTGTCAATTTTCTGCCGGATGATCCTGAATGGTGGCGTGTACCAGGGCCGGCGGTATGTTTCCGAAGCCGCGGTACGAGAGATGAGCTCGACGCAGACGGGCGACTTGATCAGCCAGGGGAAGAGTGAAAGCGGCTATGGCCTGGGCTGGTCCACGACGCGTAAGGCGGCCAGTGCGACGAATACGGTTAGCCCGGGTGGTTTCGGCCATGGCGGCGCGTATTCGACGAACATGTGGATCGATCCGCAGCAACAGCGGGTCCTGATCTTCATGGTGCAACATGCCGGCTATCCCGGGACCGACGGCGGCAAGATTCTCCCAACGTTCACGAAGGCGGCGATCGACGCATTTGGGAAGTGAATTCCTGGCGAGGATAGGAACGCCCCGCGATCATCCTACGCGATGCATGAGGTGATCGTGATGCGTTCAAATCATCAGCGTTCCAGACCATAGGCATCCAGCACTTCCCCAAGCTCCTGCTGGATCCACTGCTTGGAGAGGCCGAACTCCTCCAGGGTGTACTGGTGGACGCTTTTGTATTGGCGTTCTTTTCGCGTGGCGGCAGCCAGTCGAAGTCGGAACGCGTGGCTCATCTCGAAGCCGAAGTGCTCATACACCTCTTGGATGGTCCGCTGCGGATCCCGGACGAGGTTTCGGTAGTCGATGCAGTGGTATTGCCTGGGATCGATGCTGGATCGCATGCGGTGCAGGTGCCGATACCATTCGACCGCGAGCCGTGCATAGGACTTGGACACCGCCGAGTTGCGGGTGATCTCCGGCGAATGGGCACGCCACACCGGATAGAATACGCTCACGTGCGATGCCACCGATTGGTAAGGATGCCGGATGATGGTGATGAATTTCGCATCCGGAAATGCCTCGATGAGGCACTGCACGGACCCACATGACTGCGTCGCTTTGGAGAGAATCGTCTTATCCGGGCCATTCGCGTAGAGTTGTCGCTGAAGACAGCTCCGGTAATACGCCATCAGCTTTCGCCGATCCTCCGCGGGCAAGGCGTCCGCGAATCCCGCTTCCCAAAGCTCATCGATAAACGGAAACAGAAGAAAGATGGCCTCAGTTACGAAGGCGTAAACAAAAAAACCATCGTCTTCTTCGGGGGCGTTGAGCCTCATCTTGTGCATGTCATCCCACCCGCCGAACCACTTCTTCTCGGCCCATTGCGCCAGCATCGTCACGGGAGCGCCCAGACGCCTGTCAATCCGTGCGAAGAAACGGACGAGTCGCTGGTAACAGACGGCCGGGAGAATCGTCTGATACATCTTCGCATACACGAACCGTTCCTCGTCGAGGTGCATGAGCTTTTGTGTGAGCGTCGTGCCGCTGCGGGGCGGCGCGATGATGAAGAGCGGCTCGCGAATCTCCTGTTTGCGAAACCCCGGGAAGAAGATGCAATCCAGGATCCGGCCGATGGCGACGATCACCCACATCAAGCCAAACAGGCCTGTAAAGAAAATGACATAAGCCCAGCGCCGAATCCGAAACGGAGTTCCGAATAGCGCCAGATACTCAGCCTTGAAAAAAAGTCTCGCGTTAAAGTACACCGGCCACTCCCCCACAAACCTTGTGTAGAAATACTATATCTCAGCAGAAGCTATCGCGGAAGATGGATTATGTGTCTCGTGTTCAGCGGACGCGGCTATGGATTCCGGTAGCGGTAGGACCAAGGCTCTTGGGAGGGCGAGGCTCCCGCCGAGCCGAAATACACCGGAAACCCCAACCGGCTCTCCCGCGTCTTGCCCAAAAAGGATTGTCGCATCCTGTACCGCCGCCTACGGGGTATTGGAAGACCCGGGCAATCGTTTTCGATCGAGTGATAGGCCTGCGAGTGAATCGGGCGATCTTCTTGCTGGCCGGCATTCCAGATTCTACAGGAAACGGCCAGCAACCGATCCCAGCTACCCGATACACGCGTTGGCCGTGGTTGAACCTTGCCAACATCCCCACGCCTTTCACAGTAGAAGAATATAGAACAGGAGGATCGATGTGGCGTGTTTCCTGCCTTGGCATTTGGGCGGCAGTGCTGGCAACTGGTTACGCAACGACGGCGCTGGCCCAGGGATTTCACCGTCGATCCACAGGACAGCCGCATCGTTTACATCGACGCTGCCGAAGCGGGCGGCTTGAGGCAAGGAGGCCTGTATTGCACGACCAACGGCGTCTTGCCAATGTCCAGCGGATTGCCTTCGATCCGAAAGATAATTCGATCATCGATGCAACGACCTTCGGCGGCAGCGCCTGGCGCGGACCCGCATCGGAATGAGGAATCCAAATCATGAGCACCCAACTTGCTTCTCGTCTTCTCATCGGGTTTCTGGCTCTGGCTTGCGGTTCGCAAGCCTACGCCGATTTGCGGATCTGGACGACTGCGGAGACGAGGCACATCCTTCGCAGCGATCCCCCCGGTAGCACCCTGGGCGTCAGATTCGCGGCCGCGCGCAACGAGTGTCGGAGTTTTCAAATTCTCCTGCGCAGCGACGGCTCGGTAGGGGGGATACGCATCGAACCGGCTGACCTGCAAGGCCCTGGCGGCGCCATGCTGCCTGCTCAGGATGCCCAGCTCTATCGCCAGCACCAGGCGGAGCTGACCGTCGGGACCTATCGCAACGATCAGTTCAAGCCCGATTGGTATCCGGATGCGCTAATTCCTTTCCGTCACCCGATTTCCCGCGAGCCGCTGGCCGAGACGCGACTTGTCGCGGTACCCTTTGATCTCCCTGCCAATCAGACGCACGGCTTCTGGGTGGACATCCCCGTCCCCGCCGACGCCAAGCCCGGCGTCTACCGCGGCAGCTACCAGGTCACCGCCCCAGGCCAGACCCCAACGCAGATCCCTGTCGAATTGACGGTCTGGGATTTCGCGTTGCCTGCCGTCCCCACATTCGTGACCGCATTCGGGTCACCCGCCGATCGCATGCGCAGCTACTACGCCCAGCGGGCCAAGGAGGGCAAAGAGCCTGCGCCGAAAGACTGGGCCGCTGTGGAGACCGAGTGTGCGCAGCTTCTCAGCGAGCATCAAGTCAACGCCACGCCCAGCTCCGAGATGCTGCGTCCCAAAGCGCAAAGCGACGGCTCGTTCCGCATTCCCACGGAGCAGGTGCGCCGCCTGCGAGAATTCGTCGATCGCTACCATGTCAACGCCCTTGAGACTCCTCACCCCTCCAGCGTGGTGAAAGACCCCGAACTGGAACGCGACAAGCTGCGGGCCTGGCTCGCTGCCTTCAACGAAGCGGCCAAGCTGCTTGATCGGCCGCAGGTTGTCTTCTTCACCTACCTCAAAGATGAGCCCAATACCCTGGAGGACTACCGCTATGTCCAGAAGTGGGGCCGGGCCGTCCGCGACGCCAAGTCCGTGGTCAAGGTGATGGTGGTGGAACAGACCTGGACCGCCCCGGGCCAAGGCGGCGCCGATAGCGCCTGGGGCGATCTGTACGAAGCCGTCGACATCTGGTGTCCGCTCTTCTCGTTGCATCGCCAGGACAGCGCCGCTCAGCGACAGTCGCAGGGCGAGATGATCTGGACGTACACAGCCCTCTGCCAGGGCCAGCCCACACCCTGGTGGCATACCGACTACCCCCTTCTCAACTATCGCGTGCCCGCATGGATCGCCTGGCACTATCGCATGACTGGCCTGCTCTACTGGGGCGGCATGTCCTATTGGAGAGAAGTGGACGACCCGTGGGTCCAAGCCCCGATCTACACCGGCAACGGCGCCTTCCAGCAAGGCCGCCGAGGCATCGTGTTCAACGGCGAAGGCTCCCTGGTCTATCCCGCCCGCGCCGTAGGCTTTGACGGAATCGCTCCGAGCCTGCGTCTCAAGGCCCTCCGCGATTCCATTAACGATTACGAATACCTGGCCATCCTCCAACGCCTCGGCAAAGCCGCCGACGCTGAGAAGATCATTGCTCCCCTGGCCCAGTCGTTTTTCGCTTGGGACAAGGACCCCTCCGCGTACGACCTCGCCCGCGCGAAGCTGGCCAAGCTGATCGTCTCATCAACCCCGCGCCAGCGGGATTGATAAGTTGATTCGCTCATCTTTGCCAGTGAATCCAGCTTCGCGGTGGCCCGAAGGGCCCAGTCGTCCCCTCCCCCCCGACCCCTGACCCCTGCTCCTCTGATCCCCTCGCCCGGTACTCCGGGCGAGGGTCGGGGTGAGGGTTCCGCGCAACAGATGCACCCCAACCGAACCTGCCACCAGACTGTTTCCGCTCCTAAAGCCCACGGCGCTGCCGTGGGGAATTCAAGGTTCTCCAACCCCCCCTAACGCCCCGGGAACTCGTTCCCCGGGTTCTTTTCCCCACCCCATTGTCTCCCCTCGCCCATCATGCCTCCATGTCTACAAGCCCAGGGATTTATCCCTGGGTGGCCCCTCCGCCCACATCCTCTCAACGCCCGTACCCACGTTCGTGATCGATATCGTTTGCACAGCCCGGAACCCATCCCGCGCATGCGCAACGCCGTTCAACGGCCTGCCTTCTCAGCGGTGTTGAAGAACGGAAACAGCCGTTTCAACTCTTCGCTATCCGGCCGCCGCCCATACTCGCAAATCTCAAACGCTTCCGCATACCGGACCTTCTCGCCGGCCTCCGCCCCATACCATTCCTTGAGCTGCGAACGGAATCGCTCGGCGATCCCGGCCGAACGCCGGCCGAATCCCGATCGTACTTCCGCCACACGCTTCTCCCGCTGCTCGGCATTACGCGGGATCAAACCCTCATGTCCGTTGGCCCCACCCTCCAGGAACTGTGATTCGATCACCCCGAGCGCATCCAGTTTCTTCCCGATCACGGAATCAATCGAAACCGCTACATCCGCCTGCGACGGTAACGGCTTGCGGAAAGAATCCGTGTAGTACAGAAACACCGGATTATTCTTCAGTGGCGCCACATCCGGGCAAACAAAGGGAACTGTGACCATGTACGCCGCATCCTGCACCAGAATGCTCGTGTAACGATGATCCGGATGGTAATCGTAAGGCCGCGGGCTCAGCACCACGTCCGCTTTCCACTCGCGGATGAGGCGGATGATCGTCCGCCGGTTCTCCAACGTCGGCATCAATTCGCCATCGTGAATGTCGAGCACTTCGACGGTGGTGCCAAGGATCTGGGCCGCCTTCTGCACCTCTGTTGTCCGCCGCTGCGCCAGCGGCCCCCCGGCATCGCGCCAGTGCCCGACATCCCCATTCGTCACCGAGACGAATTTGACATGATGCCCCTGTGCTGCCCACATCGCCCCCACGCCCCCGGCCTGGAGCTCGCAATCATCCGGGTGCGCACCGAAACAAATGATGCGGAGCTTCCCGTCACTCACCGCCGCCGACTTATTCGCATCATCCCCGTTCGCGGCACGCGCATCCCCGATCGCGATCAACGCTGCCCAGAACGCCAACACGACGATGCTGCTAACCCGAACCCCGGTATGCATGTGATCAATTGCCATAACAACGCCGCCTTCAAGAAAAGGGCCGATGAAATGAAAACCCGCCGACCCCACACTCTCGCCCGCCCCCCGCGCTCTTCCCCCTCGTCCTCGGGGCTGCGCCCCTCTTCCCCCTCGCCCGGTACTCCGGGAGAGGGTTGGGGTGAGG
>JBLNDH010000163.1:0-8018 GCA_050261455.1 Bacillota bacterium | reverse complement strand
GTGAACTGCACGTCCATGATCTCGGGGAAGGCTTGGATCAGCTTGTCGGTGACAATGCCGCCGAGGAGGGTGGCATGGAAGCGGCGATCCATCTGCTGAACGTATTGGCGATCCTGGATGGTCTGAATGATGGAGGCGTAGGTGGAAGGCCGGCCGATGCCGAGGCGTTCAAGCTCTTTGACGAGGCTGGCTTCGGTGAATCGGGCTGGCGGCTGGGTGAAGTGCTGGGTGGGGTCGAGTTGGATGGGGAAGACGGGCTGCTGCTCAGCCAGAGCGGGGAGGAGCTGATCTTCGCTGGTGACCCCGGCGACTTTCATGAAGCCATCGAAGACGAGCTTGCGGCCGCTGGTGCGGAAGATGGCGTCGCCATCGGTCGTGGGAGCGGCGATGCTGACGGTGGTCTGATCGAATTCGGCCGGGGGCATCTGGCAAGCGACGAAGCGGTTGTAGATGAGTTGGTAGAGTTTGGATTCATCGGGGCCGAGCTTGGCACGGGCATCGGTGGGGGTGAATTTGACGTCGGTGGGACGAATGGCTTCGTGGGCTTCCTGGGCGCTCTTGTTGGAGGAGGTGTAGAAGTTGGGTTTTGCGGGGAGGTAGCGATCGCCGAACTCGCTCTTGATGTAGGAGCGGACCATGTTCAGCGCTTCGCCGGACAGGCTGGTCGAGTCGGTACGCATGTAGGTGATGTAGCCCAGTTCGTAGAGGGTCTGGGCGATGCGCATGGTGCGCTGGGCGCCGAAGCTGAGTCGGCTGGAGGCGGCCTGCTGGAGGGTGCTGGTGATGAAGGGGGCCGAGGGGCGGCTGGTGACGCGTTTCTTCTCGATGCTGCGAACGTGGAAAGTGCTGAGTGCTGGGTGCTGAGTGCTGAGGTGACCGATCAGTTTGATGAGGTTGCGAGCGGGGCCTTTGGCTTCGGGATCCTGACTGGTTTCCTCGCGATCAATGGCGAAGCCGAGCAACTCGGCGATGCGTTTGGCAGCGACACGGTCGGAGACGGAGAATTTCTGGCCGGCAAATTCGACGAGTTCGGCGACGAAGGCACCATGGTCGGCGAGCCACTTGCCGCGTTCGGCGTTGGTGCGTTCGCCATTGCCGGTGTTGGTCAGGAACTCCATCCACTCGGCGGCGAGTTGGGGCGCAGCGGCGGCATCAGCGCTGAAGACGCCGGCGATTTTCCAGAATTCTTCGGGGACGAAGTCGTTGATGGCGCGTTCGCGTTCAACGACGAGGCGCACGGCGACGCTTTGGACGCGGCCGGCGGAGAGGCCTCGGGCGACTTTGCGCCAGAGGATGGGGGAGATTTCGTAACCGACGATGCGATCGAGCACGCGGCGGGCTTGCTGGGCATTAACCCGGTCCATATCGATGGACAGGGGTTGCTGGAAGGCCTTCTGGATTTCGGATTTGGTGATGGCGTTGAAGATAACGCGGCGGGCCTTGTCATCGGGGACGGAGAGGGTTTCCTTGAGGTGCCAGGCAATGGCTTCGCCTTCTCGATCCAAGTCGGTTGCCAGAAAGACTTCTTCGCTTTGCTTGGCCAGTTGCTTGAGTTCCTTGATGACCTTTCCGCGGCTTTCCAGGATCTCGTACTGCGGCTCGAAGCTTTTGAGGTCAACGCCCATGCCTTTGGAGGGCAGATCGCGCACGTGCCCCATGGAGGCTTTGACGACGTAGTCGGTGCCGAGATATTTGTTGATCGTTTTCGCCTTGGCGGGCGATTCGACGATGACGAGTTTTTTTCCGGTCTTCTTGGCCATCTGTTGAACTTTACGCCTACAAACGACTTTGACGGTCGTATCGACCGTCCTGGGCCTAGCCTTGACAATCGGCGGAATTCATCCCCGCAGCCCCCGCCCCTGCTCGGGGCTGGCAGTTTGCCCACAGCATGGTACGGATGTCAAGCCACAAGAGGGCTGACAAATCCTGAGGGTTACGAAGCTCACAGTGCAAAGGTTCGGCGGATACAGCGATTGGCCGCATTTCGCAACTTATTTTTCTGTCGGGCTTTACGCCACATTATCGGTCGCGAATCCCTGTCGCCCATCACGTTGGAAAGGGCAGGCATATTCAATTGTTAATGTTGTGAATTAGAGCCTAGAAAGCCGGGCTTGGCTGCTAAGGAATCGGGGGATCGGCAGCCGAGGGGAAACCGCATGGCCATGGCTCGAATTCTTCTCGCAGTGGGTGGAATTGCCGTTACGGGCGAACACGAGCATGAGTAAACTGCGCCGTATTGATGAGTCTGAAGCGGGTGTTGTTATGCAGGTAGTGATGACTCAGCAAGATACACGATATATTGCCGACCTCCTGCCGCAGATTGTCTGGACGGCCAGACCGGACGGGGGAATTATGTACCTGAACCGGCGTTGGACGGCGTATGCCGGGAGCGAGATCGACGGTTTGGAGTGGAGTTGGCTGCAACTGCTGCCGATGGGCGAACGGCGGCAGATGGTGGCCCAGTGGCGACGGCGGATCTTGGCCGGCGAGTCATTCGAGCTGGAGTGTAGGCTACGGCGTGCGGACGGCGTATACCGAAGGCACCGGATTCGAAGCGATCCACTTCACGGGGCGGACGGCACCCTCTTTAAATGGTTTGGGACGTTTACGGACATTGAGGACCAGAAGTGTGCGATCGAAGCCCGGCTGCAACTGGCGGCGATCGTCGAATCGTGCAACGACGCGATTGTGGGCGTGACGTTGGAGGGCATGATCATTAGTTGGAACGCCGCGGCCGAGCGGGTATTCGGGTACACGGCGGCGGAGATGCTCGGCCGACATATTTCGCAGCTGGTGCCGGCCGATCGGGGCGAGGAGTATCCCTGGTTGCTGGAAATGGCCGTCAGCGGGGAGAACGTGGCGCATCACGAGACGATGCGAGTGCGTCGGGACGGCACATTGGTTGACGTATCGCTGACGGTTTCGCCCATCAAAGATCAGCAGGGGCAGATCATCGGGATCTCGGAGATCCTGCGCGATGTGACGCAACAGAAGCGAGCCCAGAAGGAACTGCAGCTGGCGAAGGAAGCGGCGGAGGCGGCGAGCAAGGCAAAGGATCAGTTTCTGGCGATGCTCAGCCACGAACTGCGGACGCCGCTGACACCGGTGCTGGCGATGGTAACGGGCTTGCGATTGCAGCATCCATGGCCGGGAAAACTGCGTGAGGAATTGGAGATCATTCAGCGAAGCGTGGAACTGGAGGCGCGGCTCATCGATGATCTTCTGGATCTGACGGACATTATGCGCGGGACGCTGCGGTTGAGGCGGGAGATTCTGGATGTGCATTCGATTCTGCGGGCGGCGACCGAATTGTGTGCAGGGGAGATCGCGGGCAAATCGCTGGAGTTGCAGATCCAGGCCGAGGCGGAAGGGCATCATGTGGAGGGTGATCCGGCCCGGCTGCAACAGGTGTTCTGGAGCCTGATCCGGAATGCCACGAAGTTCACGCCGGCGGGAGGGAAGATCGCGATTCGCACACGGAACGGACAGAGGCCCGGGAGCGGAGATGGAGAGGCGGGATTGATCATCGAGGTGGCCGACACCGGGATGGGCATTGCACCGGAGTTGCTGCCCCGGGTTTTTGATGCGTTTGAACAAGGGCGGGATGCCAACAACCAACGATTCATGGGGCTGGGGATGGGGCTGCCGATCAGCAAGGCGTTGCTGGAGATGCATGGGGGACAGATTTACGTCACCAGCGATGGGCCGGGCCGGGGAGCGGTGTTCACGATCTGGCTTCCGTGCAGACAACCAGCGAAGGCAGGAGACGAGTATGAGCCGGCCGAGCCGGGATCAGCGGCAGGCGGGTTGCGGATTTTGCTGGTGGAGGATCACGAGAACAGTCGGCGGATCCTGGAGCGGCTGTTGCGCAGCTGGAATTACCAAGTCACGGTGGCCTGGGACGTGAACACGGCGCTGAAGGCGGCGGAGAATCCGTTTGATCTTTTGATCAGCGATGTGGGCTTGCCTGATGGCAACGGGTTGGACCTGATGCGGCAACTGCGGGCCAGGCGTCCGGTGCGGGGGATCTGCCTGAGCGGCTTCGGGACAGAGGAAGATCGGCGGCACAGTCGGGAGGCGGGGTTTGCCTCGCACCTGGTGAAGCCGGTCAATTTTCAGACGCTTCAGGAGACGATTCGGCAAGTGGCGGGGTGAAGAGGCGCAGTTCGGCACGTGGGAGCGGAGAGACGTCGAAAGGGGTGGGCGGCGGGACGGGCGAGGTGCGATTGACCCAGCGCCATCCGGTTCGCTCCACGCCGGGTTCGTCGCTTCGCGACGGCCCCGGATCCTCTCTGCGGTTGGGAAACCGCCCGGGATTCCCGGGGCGGCGGGAGCAGGCGAGCCCGGCCCTGCGGGCCGCCGCTAAACGGAGCGAGGTTACCCTATCAAAAAAGATTGGCCGGTCTGGGACCGGCCAATGGGTGGATACGAGATTCATTGGGGAAGTCAGGCGGGTTTGGGGGCGAAAAGGCGCTTGGCTTCGCCGACCAGGTAGAAGCTGCCGGTGATGCAGATGAGGTCTTCCTTGGAGACGGCGCGATTGGCGATGGCAAGGGCATCCGTGAGAGAAGGAGCAACCTGGGCCATCTTGCCATAGAGCTCGACATAACGGGCGGCAAGCTCTTCGGGATCGGCGGTGCGAACGGAATCGACCTTGGTGAAGATCACCTTATCGGCGCCACAGGTGATGCGTTCGAGCATGCCGGGGATGTCTTTGTCGGCACAGCAGCCGAAGATGACCACCATGGAATCATAGGGGATATGCTGGCCAACCGCCCGGAGCATGGCATCGACGCTGGCGGCGTTGTGGGCGCCATCGACGATGATGCGGGGATTCTGGGAGATGACTTCCATGCGGCCGGCGATGGAGGTCTTGGCCAGACCTTCCATGGCCTTGGCATCGTTGATGGCAAAGCCACGGGTCTTGAGGCGATCGATGATACTCAGCGCCAGGCCACAGTTGATGGCTTGATGCTCGCCGAGCAGAGGGACGGCCAAGTGCTCAAAGCGGCTGTTGGGCGTGGTCAGGCAAATGCGGTTGTGCGGGCCCAGCATGCGGCTGGACTCGAAGCGATAGCTGAACTCGATGCTCTTGCCCGTGATATCGAAGGGGGCGCCGACTTTCTCGGCGGCCTGGCGAAGAACCGCCTCGACGGCGGGATCCTGCAGCACGGTGACGGCGGGGATGCCGGTCTTGAAGATGCCGGCTTTTTCCTCGGCGATCTTGGGCAAGGTATAGCCCAACTGCTGCATGTGGTCCTTGCTGATGCTGGTGATGGCGGTGACTTCGGGCTTGAGGACGTTGGTGGAATCGAGGCGGCCACCCAAGCCGGTTTCGACCACGGCGATATCGACGTTCTGTTCGGCGAAATACTTAAAGGCGATGGCCGTCAGGACGTCGAAGAACGTCGGGGTGGGTTTGAGGCGGCTGAGGATCGGCTCCACCAGACGAATCAGGCGGATGAACTCGGCCTGGGGGATCATTTCCCCATTGATCTGGATGCGTTCGCGCATGTCCACCAGGTGAGGGCTGGTGTAGAGCCCGACCTTGTAGCCGCACGCCTGCAACATGGCGGCGGTCATGGCACAGGTGCTGCCTTTGCCCTTGGTGCCCGCAACATGGACGGACTTGAACTGCTCGTGGGGGTTGCCCAGTTTCTTAAGCAGATTGCGCATCCGTTCCAGGTCGAAATTGTCGGTGTTGTACCGGACAATACGAAGCCGCTCGTGGTCAGTCAGGCTGGAGAGGATACGGAGGGCTTTGGCATAGGCATTAGTGCCAGCCCCTGCGGTATTGGCCCCGCCGGCGGGAGTGACTTTGGTTTCTACGACGGCACGCTGTTTGTCGGTATCACCCGGACGAGCCGCGGTCCGGCTGGTTTTGGTCCCCACACGGACCGCAACGGTCCTGCGCCGTTTTGTCACTTGTTTTGCTTTTGTTCGGAGGGCCATAGGACGGAGATTTTAACAGTTTTGCATCTTACATGCAAATTTTCGCTGTAAGCGTGGCAACTATATGGCTTTGCGCCACATGAAGGCTAAACCGCACTTACGATCCCCATCCGTCGATCAAGTGAGGTACGTATAAAGGCTGCTCGTGGAAATTGAAAGTCAGCGGCTCGGTTCTGTGCACTAGCATGTGAGGGGTCTAAGCCTTATAATCAGCATCGGCCCAGAGAGCTTTGGCTTCCCGGCATATTGTTGGGTTTGCCGAAGGCGTTCCGGACGATCAGGGTAGGATACTGACGATGCCGACAGGTTTCGATCAATCCTCGGATCCCGGCGCGGTACCGTTCCCGCAAGCGGCGCTGATCGGTGGGGGTGTCGCCGCTCTCAACGCTAACGTCCTGGTCTTAAACAAGTTCTATCAAGCGATTCGCGTCATCAATGTTCGGCGGGCCTTCTCACTGTTGTGTAGGGAATTGGCCGAGGTCGTTCATATTGAGACTGATGCGCGGGGGCAGAGTCGCTGGCAGAATCTTGACTTTGACAGCTGGCGAGATTTATCGCAGCTCAAGGCGGAATTTGAGCCGGACGAGTACGACTGGATTCACACGGTGCGGTTTCAGATTGCCGTGCCGCGGATTATTCGCCTGCTGGCTTACGAGAAACTGCCAAAGCAGGATGTGAAATTCAATCGACGCAACATCTACGCGCGAGATTCCAACCGCTGCCAGTATTGCGGGAAAAAATTTTCCACGACGGAACTCTCGTTAGATCATGTCGTTCCGAAGAGTCAGGGCGGGCGAACGACGTGGGAGAATATTGTCTGCTGCTGCGTGAAGTGCAACGTGAAAAAGGGCGGGCGGACGCCGGAGCAGGCCAAGATGAAGTTGATCACCAAGCCCGTGAAACCGCGGCGAAGTCCGATCATCAACATTCGTCTGGCGGACGAGCGGTACTGGAGCTGGAAACAGTTCCTGAACAACGCTTACTGGACGGTGGAACTGAAGTAGCGGGCGGGGATTCATCCTTTCCGAGTGGGGGCAATATCATCTGAAAATCGAGTGAGAAGAGTACGGGCCGGCGACGGCCCGGCTCGTTTGGCGGACGGTCAGGCTTTCTCCCCATTGGATGGGATGGCGGCATAACGCCAGAGATACCAGGTGGCAATGGTCCGCCAGGGGCGCCAGGGCTCGGCGATTTGGGTCATGGCGGGGGCATCGGGCAGACTTTTCAAGGCATAGGCAGTCTGGATGCCTTTGCGGACGCCCAGATCATCGACGGGAAGCAAGTCCGGGCGATTCAGGACGAAAATCAGGAACATCTCGGCGGTCCACCGGCCGACGCCTTTGATCGGCAGGAGGGATTGGATGATCTGCTCGTCGGTCATGGAGGGGAATCGCCGGATGGGAATCTGGCCGGTGGCGAAGCGCTCGGCCAGATCACGCAGATAGCAGAGCTTCTGACGGGAGAGGCCCACGGAGCGAAGCTGATTATCGGAGAGCGCGAGCAGGCCTTGGGGGGGTGGGCCTGCCGGTGGGGAAAAGCTTGGTAAAGCGGGCAAAGAGGATGGCGGCGACAGCCATGGAGACTTGCTGGGTGAAAATCGCCTGGCAGAGGGCGGCGAAGTAGCCTTTGCGTGGGGCGAGGGTGCAGGGGCCGATACGATCGATGATGGCGGACATGACGGGATCGGCACTGCGAAGGTGTTGGGTGGCGGGATGCCAGTCGGGGAGGGTGTGGGGGATGTCGAACCACATGATGGAGAATGATAGGCGTTTTGGCAGCGACGAAGCGACGAAGGGGAGAGGAGGAAAGGGAACGAGTTGGGGAAGTGGGGCTACTCCGGGCGGGGGCGGTTCTTGTACTTTTTGATCTGCTTGCGGACGGACTCGACGAAGTCGTCGAAGTGGGCTTTGTCGGGGCCGGAACGGGCGATGTCCAGGCCGGGGGCGCCTTCCTGGGAATCGAAACGAATGAAGAGGATCTTGGGGTAAGTGAAAGCGGAGAGGATCAGGCCGATCAGAGTGACGATGCTGCCGGCAATGGCGTAGGGCGGCAGGGGCCAGGGGAAT
>JBLNDH010000162.1:0-9607 GCA_050261455.1 Bacillota bacterium | reverse complement strand
TCGGATTTTGCCAGTCTCTGGAGAACACAATGAATCATCAGCCTCCCAACACGCTCTCACGCCGAACCTTCCTCGCCGCCTCCTCCGCCGCCGTCATCGGCGCCGCCTTAACCCCTTCCCTCCACGCCGCCGAACCCACCACCGCCCCCAAGCGCCCCGGCATGAAAAAAGCCCTCAAATTCAGCATGATCGCCGGCAACCTCTCCGTCCTCGACAAATTCAAGCTCGCCAAAGAGGTCGGCTTCGACGGCATCGAAATGGACAGCCCCTCCAACCTCAACAAAGACGAGGTCCTCAAAGCCCGCGATGCCACCGGCCTCGCCATCCCCGGCGTCGTCGATTCCGTCCACTGGGAAAAACCCTTCTCCCACCCCGACCCCAAGGTCCGCGCCGAAGGCCTCGCAGGCCTCCAAACCGCCCTCCACGAGTGCAAGCTCTACGGCGGCACCACCGTCCTCCTCGTCCCCGCCATCGTCAACAAGCAGGTCTCCTACGACCAGGCCTACAAACGCTCCCAGGAAGAGATCCGCAAAGCACTCCCCCTGGCCGAGAAACTCAATATCAAAATCGCCATCGAAAACGTCTGGAACCAGTTCCTCCTCAGCCCCCTCGAAGCCGCCCGCTACATCGACGAATTCCAAAGCCCCTGGATCGGCTGGCATTTCGACATCGGCAACATCGTTAACTTCGGCTTCCCCGAGCAGTGGATCCGCATCCTCAACAAACGCATCGCCAAGCTCGACGTCAAAGAATTCAGCCGCTCCAAACGCGACAAGGAAGGCCTCTGGAAAGGCTTCGACGTGGAACTCCTCGAAGGCGACAACGACTGGCCCGCCGTCATGAAGGCCCTCGACGACATCGGCTACCGTGGCTGGGCCGCCCTGGAAGTCCCCGGCGGCGGCCGCGACCGCCTCCAGTTCCTCTCCGATCGCCTCAGTCGAATTTTCGAGAGTTAATCCTCTAATCGCACTGTACGGTGGGTAATTGACAATTGAAAATTGATAATTGTCAATTGTCAATTACATACCGAACCGGCCGGAGACGAAATTCATTCAGGAGAGACAGAATGACTCATCCAACACGCAGGGAATTCGTGGTCGGCGGTGTGTCGGCGGTGGCTGGCGCGCTGCTGGCGGTGGATCCGGTGTGGTCCGCCGAACGGTCCAAAGTGGTCAAAATCGGCGTGGTTGGCGGCGGCTTCGGGTGCGATTTCCAATGGCACGAGCACCCCAACTGCCTCGTCCAAGCCGTCAGCGACCTCCGTCCTGAACGCCGAGACCGCCTCTCCAAAACCTACCGCTGCTCCAATACATACGAGTCGCTCGAGCGGCTGGTTCTCGACAAAAATATCGACGCCGTCGCCATCTTCACCGGCGCCCCCGATCATGTGCGTCACTGCATCACCGCCCTAAAGGCTGGCAAACACGTGATTTGCGCCGTTCCAGCCGCCATGTCCATCGACGAGTGCCACCAGCTGCTCGATACCGTCAAACAAACCGGCCAAACCTACATGATGGCCGAGACCAGCTACTACCACCAGGCCACCATCTCCGCGCGCAAGTTCCTGTCCGAAGGGAAGTTCGGCCACATCTACTACACCGAGGCCGAATACCATCACCCCGGCCTGGAAGTCCTCTACTTCGAAAACGGCAAACGCACCTGGCGCCATGGCCTGCCCCCCATACATTACCCCACCCACTGCACCGCCTTCCTGGTCGGCCTCACCGGCGAGCGCCTAACTACCGTCTCCTGCGTTGGTTGGGGCGATGACGACCCCATCGTCAAAGACAACGCCTACCACAACCCCTTCTGGAACGAAACCGCATTCTTTAAAACCAATCAGGGCAATGCTTTCCGCGTCGCTATCTACTGGAAAGGCGCCCACCGTGGCACCGAACGCGCCCAATGGTATGGCGACAAGATGAGCTTCTTCTGCCCCCACCCCAATGGCCTCGGCCCCGTCATCGTCCGCACCGGCGGCCAAAAGGAAAAGGACTCCGGCGGCTTCGAACGCCAGCTCTCCGAGTTCGAGCCCTATAAGCAACCCCAGTGGTGGCAAACAGATATGCTCCCCGCCCCCCTGCGCCACGCCTCCGGCCACGAAGGCTCCCATACCTTCCTCACCCACGAATTCATCGATGCCCTGATCAACAATCGCAAGCCCACGGTCAATATCTACGAAGCCCTGGCCTATACCGCCCCCGGCATCATCGCCCACCAGTCCGCCCTCAAGGGCGGCGTGCAAATGGATGTCCCCCAGTTCGATAAAGCATAACTATCAAATAAAAAAGGAGATAGGTATGAAACACTGGATCGCTTTCAGCCTGGCCGGCCTGCTCTTGCTGACCAGCAGTCTTCGGGCGCAGAAGGCCGATGAGGATTTCGCCATCCAAGGCGAGTACGTCGGCGACGCCGATACCCAGGATGGCAAGGTGAAGGTCGGGGCTCAGGTCATTGCCCTCGGCGATCATAAGTTCCAGGTAGCCGGGTACTTCGGCGGCCTCCCCGGTGACGGCTGGAAGCCCGAAACCCAGGTCGGCCACGCCGAAGGAACCTTGGACAACGGCTCCGTCACCTTCACCGAAAACAAGGTCACCGCCACCCTGAAGGATGGCGTCATGACCGTCAGCAACGACGGTAACCCCTTTGCCACCCTGAAGAAAGTAACTCGCAAGAGCCCGACCCTCGGCGCCAAGCCGCCCGCAGGGGCCAAGGTCCTCTTTGCCGGCAAGGATCAAAACGACTTCCCGGCCGATAAGGTCAGCTCCGACGGACTGTTAATGCAAGGCGTCGCCAGCAAGACCAAGGTCCAGAGCTGCACCCTGCACCTGGAATTCCTCCTCCCCTTCGAACCCAAGGGCCGCGGACAGGGTCGCGCAAACAGCGGCTGCTATCTCCAGGGCCGCTATGAAGTTCAGATCCTCGACTCCTTCGGCCTGGAAGGCAAAGATAACGAGTGCGGCGGCATCTATACGATCAGCGCCCCGGCCGTGAACATGTGCTTCCCGCCGATGTCCTGGCAGACCTACGACATCGACTTCACCGCCGCCGAGTTCGATGCCACTGGCAAGAAGATTAAAAACGCCCGCATGACCGTCAAACACAATGGCGTCCTCATTCAGGACAATGTCGAGGTCCCCCACGACACCACCGCGGCCCCCAACAAGGAAGGGCCCGAGGCCGGCCCGATCTACCTGCAGGATCATGGCCACCCCGTCCGCTTCCAGAATGTGTGGCTGGTTGAGAAAAAGTGATGGAGACGCGAACGATCGATTCGGGCCCACGGACGACCATCCGTGGGCCTTATTATTGGATAATAAAGGGCTTAAGGAGTACCCCATGGCGAAGTTGATTGACCTGTCGCATCCGCTGGAGCATGGGCAGCCCACCTTTCCAGGGGACCCGGCGGTGGTGATCGAGTCGGCCGGAACGATCGCCAGCCATCAGTACAACATCACCCGACTCTGCCTTGGCAGCCATCACGGAACCCATCTGGATGCGCCTTACCACTTCTTTGAGGATGGACGAACGGTAGACCAGATCGACCTGTCCCGGTTTTATGGGCCGGCAAGGCGGGTGGACCTGGCGCCCGGGGACGAGCTGGCGGCGCGCACGCCGATCACCGTAGAGATGTTACTCCCGCATTCAAAGGCATTTACGCCAGGAGCGAAGGTGCTGCTGCGTACGGGGTGGGATCGAGTGTTCGGCTCCCCACGCTTCTTCAGTGATTACCCAACCCTGACGGTGGAATCGGCGCAATGGATTGCCCGTAAAAGAATTGGGCTCCTGGGGCTGGATACGCCATCGCCAAGCGAAGACTGGTTGGAGAGTCATCGGGTATTGCTGGAACGTGGGGTAGAGACTGTAATTGTGGAATCCCTGGCGAACTTGGACCAACTGCCGGAGTACTTCGTATTAATTGCCTTTCCATTACGGCTCAAAGGGCGGGACGGATCGCCAATCCGGGCGGTGGCGGTAGTAGAATAGGCAGAGCTCGGGCAAACGGGTTTTGGTGCAGGAGATGCGCAAGAATCGACGATATTGGAAACAGCACGTACACCGTGAACGGGGGGATTGTGCGCACGTAAGGAGAAGGATGCTGCGAGCAGGTCTGGTATTGCTGGCCGTAACCGGTCTGTGGGCCGGGGGTTGCGCTGGGCAGTACGAGTCGCCTTTGAGCAACACCGATCCCTCGGTGAAGATCCCGGCCATGAAAAAGGCGGTGCAACACAAGGACGCCACGCTGGCAACCCGACGGCAGCTGGTGACGGACCTGGACAGCGATGATCCGGCCGTGCGCCTGTACGCCATTCACGCCCTGGAAGGACTGACCGGCCAGCGGCTGGGATATGAGCATTACTTGGATCGAGATCAACGACAGCCGGCGCTGAACCAATGGCGTCAATGGTTGGCCGAACAAGAGGCCGACCCGCCAACCAGCCAGCCGAGCGATCCAGCACCCAAAACGGCCGACATCAACAGCCAAGGATGACATTCATGGTCCCGGCCTCTTGTGGAGAAGCGCGCCGCAGTGTCGAATGGAGGATCGTCAGTCACCCGGCAAATCTGGCCGTGGTGCGGCGCGGGGTGGAGGCCTTGGCCGGGCAGCACGGCTTCGATCTGCAAAGCCGCGATGAGATCGGGCTGTGCGTAAACGAAGCCTTGGCGAATGTCATTCGCCATGCCTATCGCGGCGCCGTGGACCAGCCGATCGTGATCACGGTGACGTGCCTGAACGAGGCGATACAGATCACGATCCGGGATTGGGGAAATGGAATCGATCCGCTGGACCAGCCGGCCGGGGAGTACGATCCGCTGCAAGGCGGCGGCGTGGGGCTGATCTGTCTGAAAGGGTTGATGGACAAGATCGCTTTCAGTTCGCAAAGCGACGGGATGTTGTTGACGATGATGCGACTGAAAGTGCGGGAAACGAACGCGCAGGGGCGGAGTTGATGGTACGGAGTGCCATATGAACGGATTTTCAGCCGGAAACACCCTCATCCGCTCGGTGCGGCAGGAGAGCGATACGCTGGTTGTGGCGGTTTCCGGGGAAATTGACCTGAGCAACAGTCCGGTGCTCAGGAATCGGATGCTGGACCTGATTGCCAAGCGCGGCCCCAAGCGTGTGGTGATGAACCTGGGTCTGGTTCCGTATATGGACAGCAGCGCCGTGGCGGTGCTGGTGGAACTGCTGCGGAAGATGGGCAAAGGCAAGCGTGTGGTCCTGACGGATCTGCAGCCACGGGTCAAAGGGCTGCTGGAAATCGCGCGGCTGGACACCATTTTCGCGGTCGCCAAGACGGAGCAGGAGGCGATGGCGGCCGGGGCAAATCCAGATGACGAAGCCGAAATCCGAATGACGCAACCCGAATGACGAATCCATGACAAATGACCCAAGCCCGAGTGATCGATGGGGAATGCAAGTGGAGATGCTGAGTAACCCATGATTCAACTGGTTCTGTATCCATTCACGGCGATTGCGGGCAAGCTGGCTGGCATGGTGGAATTCATCGGCGGCCTGGGGTACCTGCTGTGGGATGCGTTGGTGGCAACGCGGCGGTCGTTGTTCTCCAAACGTGGACGGCGCCTGGGGTGGCAGAACCTGTGGGCCCAGATGAACCGCGTGGGGGTCAAGAGCATCCCGATCGTCAGCCTGGTGTTGTTCTGCATCGGCGCGATCCTGGCATTGCAGTTGGCGCCGACGCTGCGGCAGTTTGGGCTGGTGGTCACGATCCCCGACATCATCTCGATTGCGATCTTCCGCGAACTGGGGCCACTGGTGGCGGCGATTGTGCTGACCGGGTTTGCGGGGGCCTCGATCGCCGCGGAAATGGGGACGATGGTGGTCTCGGAGGAGATCGAGGCCATGGAGGCGCATGCGATTTCGCCGATCCGGTTCCTGGTGGTGCCCCGCGTGCTGGCGACGACGGTGATGATGGTGTGCATTGCCATCGTGGCGGACCTGATGGGAATACTGGGCGGACTGCTGATGGGGCAATGTTTTCTGGACATCGGGTACTTGCAGTACCTGACGCATACATTTGATATTCTCAAGCTGCAGGATTTCATCACCGGGCTGGTGAAGGCCGGGGTGTTCGGGATGCTGATCAGCTTGCTGGCGTGCTACCTGGGCCTGGGTGTGACAGGCGGGGCACAAGGGGTCGGCGTGGCAACGACGCGGACGGTCGTGCTGACCATCGTGGCGCTGATTGCGGTGGATCTGCTGTTTACCGCCGGGTTTTTCTTCATGGGTGTATAGCGTATGCCCCAGCCGATCATCCAGGTTCTCAATGTCACCAAGATCTACGACGGCCGGCCCGTCCTGGACAAGATCTGCCTGGATGTGATGGAAGGCGAGTCGCTGGTGATCCTGGGCGGGTCGGGCTCGGGCAAATCGACGTTGCTGCGGCTGATGATCGGGAATGTGCCCTACGACAGCGGGGACATCGTCGGGCTGGGCCGAAACCTGGCCGGCATGAGCGAGGAGGAATTGGCGGATTATCGTCGATCGATCGGCGTGCTGTTCCAAAGCGGGGCGCTCTTCAACTCGATGACGGTGGCGGAAAACGTGGCGTTGCCGTTGCGAGAGCATACAGACCTGCCGGACGAAACGATCGATATCATGGTGATGATCAAGCTCGAGTTGGTGGGGTTGCGTGAGCACGCGAACAAGATGCCGGCGCAGCTGTCGGGCGGGATGAAGAAGCGTGCGGGGCTGGCGCGGGCGATTGCACTGGATCCCAAGATTCTGTTTTACGACGAGCCATCGGCGGGGCTGGATCCGGTCACCAGTGCCGAGATCGACCAGTTGATCATCGATTTGAACCACAAGCTGGGGGTGACCAGCGTGGTGGTGACGCATGAGATGGATTCGGCGTTTCGCATTGCCGACCGGATGGTGCTGCTGGATCGAGGGAAGTTCATCGTGTCGGGCACGCCCCAGCAGATGAAGGATTCAACGGATCCGCTGGTGCGGCAGTTTGTGCATGGCTTGACCGAGGGCCCGCTGACGGACCGGCGCCGCGGCGGGGGGTATGAGCACGATTTGCTGGGGGTGTAGAACGGCAGGGATCAGGGGTGAGGGGCCGGGGGTCAGTCACGAAGGCAAGAGCGGGGGTGTTTGAGAAGGTTTGGATATGGCTAAAGAACGCAATGCCCTGAAGGCGGGCGTTTTCATTCTGATCAGCGTTGGCCTGATCTTCGCGGTGGTCGCGGGGATCCGGGGAGCGAGCGGTTGGTTCGATCCCACGACCGTGCGCACGGTGACGTTTGCGCTGAAGGACGACGTGGGCGGGCTACGCGTGGGGGATGATGTGCGAATCGGCGGGTTCAAGGTGGGCGTGGTGCGCGCGATTGAAGTGGGCCGGCGCCCGGTAGCGGCGAATGCCACGCCAGCAAATGCAACCACCAAGCCGACGACTCGGCCGACCGAGCCGGCAATTGTCATTACGTTTACCTTGCCGCAGAAGTACGAATTGCGCAGCGACGCGATCATCGAGATCCAGGGGACGGTCACGGGGCAGAGCTGGTTGAATTTCGAAAGCCTGGGCGAAGCCGGCACTGAGCTGACGCCGGATCAGATGCTGGTCGGCCAGCCGAACGGGTTAAGCCTGGTGTTGGCAACCTTGAAGCATGCGGCGCCGAAGATTGATCAATCGTTGACGGACCTCCAGGGGATCCTGGCCAACGCGCGCAGTCGAACCCTGCCACTCGTGAACGAAACCCTGACGAAGTATGGTCGAACCGCCGACACGTTCACCACAACCGGCGAGGAAGCCACGGGTTTGGTCAAGGAATTGAAGGGGTATCTCAAGCCGGTCATCGAGAAGTATTACGGCGTGACCGATGGGGCATCGAAGATGCTGGCGGAGCTGACGGACATGTTCGGCGGCTCGAAAACGGACTTCCGCGGCACGATGAAGAACCTGAACAACGCCACGGGGGCGATTAGCGCCAAGATGCCGGGCATGCTGGACAAGATAGAGGGCATTCTCAAGAAGGTGGACACGGCCCTGGTCGATGCGGGGGATGCGATCAAGGACATCAAGCAGACGATGAATACGACCAATGCCGTGATCACCGGCAACAAGGGAAGGCTGGATGAAATGATCCGGCACTTGAACGCGACGGCGTTGAACCTGGAATTGGCCTCCGCGGAGGTCCGGGCCAGGCCATGGCGATTGCTGTACACGCCGAAGAAAGGGGAAATCAACAATCTGGTTCTGTTCGACACGGCGCGGGAATTTGCCAAGGGGGCGGTCGAGCTGAACGAGGCAGCCCAGGCGCTGCGGGATGCGACCAAGGCCAACGCAGATCCGGCCAAGGTGGAAGAGTTGAAGAAGAAACTCGATCAAAGCTTCCAGAACTTCACCGAGGTGGAGAAGAAACTTTGGGAGCAGGTGAAAGAGTAGAGCGACGAAGCGCCCGAGCAGCGAAGGGGGAGGAGATTTCCCTGTGAACAGGCTGGGCTCTAGAATGGCCAACGATGATGCGCCGTAAGTTGTACATGGAAACGTTTGGCTGCCAGATGAACGTGCTCGACAGCATGCTAGTCCTTGGGCAGCTTCGGGCTCAGGGATATGAGCAGGTGGAATCGCGCGACGAGGCGGATGTGGTGATCTACAACACCTGCTCCGTACGTGAACATGCCGAGCAGAAGGTGTGGTCGCGGCTGGGGGAGCTGCGTCCGGTGAAGAAACGCCAGCCGGAACTGGTGATCGCCGTCATCGGATGCATGGCGGAGCGAGAGGGGATGCGGCTGTTCACCAAGTATCCCCATGTCGATGTCCTGTGCGGACCGGCCGAGCTGGATAAGCTGCCGGCGATGATTCACAACGCCGTGATTACGAACCAGGTCAGCCAATCGGATGACCCAGGCGCAGAGCCCCCCGTCGGGCGCGGGTTCACGTTGACCCAGCACAGCGGGCAGAAGCACCATGTCGCGCTGATGGGTTCGACGGTTCGGCGGTCGAGCACGCTGGCGGCGGCAGAGGATACGTTGGAGCTCTTGGATCTGTCGCGCACGGTGTCGCCGGCCGATAACGTGTCGCAGGCGTATGTGCGAATCACGCGGGGGTGCAACAAATTCTGCAGCTACTGCGTGGTGCCCTACACACGCGGGCCGGAGGTACATCGGCCGCCGCAGAACATTATTGACGAAGTGAAAAACCTGGCCGATGCCGGGGCACGCGAGGTGACGCTGCTGGGGCAGACGATCAACCATTATGCGTATAAGCATCCGGATGGGCGGACCACGACATTCGCAGATTTGTTGTATCAGGTGCACGAGGCAACCCCGGGCCTGCCGCGATTGCGGTTTGTGACGAGCTTCCCGCGGGATTTCACGGATGCGGCGCTGCAGGCGATGCGTGATTGCTCGCGAATCTGTCGATACCTGCACGTGCCGGCGCAGAGCGGCAGCGATCGGATGTTGAAGTTGATGAATCGCGGGTACAGCGTGCAGGAATACCGCGAGTTCATCGACCGGGCCAAGGGATTCATGCCGGACATTTGCCTGGCCAGCGATTTCATTGTGGGTTTCCCCTCGGAGACGGAAGAGGATCATCAGCAGACGCTGGAGCTGATGCGGTATGTGCGGTTCAAGAAC
>JBLNDH010000161.1:0-20078 GCA_050261455.1 Bacillota bacterium | reverse complement strand
ACCACGCCAGCACCTTGCCGCGAGATGCCACCGGGTATAGGTCGGCAATCACCGTCGGGGCCACCGGCCCATACGCCGCCTCCCCAATCCCCACGAAGCAACGCGTGATCAACAATGCCGCGAACGTTGTCGCCAACCCACTGGCGCCACTGGCCACGCTCCACAGCCCCACCCCGATCGCCACAATAAGCCACCGCGAATACCGCTCGGCCAGCAGGCCAAACACCGGCGCGATCGTCATGTACGTCAGGAGAAACGCCGTCGAAAGCAGGCCCATCTTCGCCCGTGCGTTCGGGTCATGGGCATCGGCACTCAGCAACAGGTGTCTGCGGATCTCCGGCTCCACCGCCGCCAGAATCTGCCGGTCGATGTAGTTGAACAGGTTGATCAGCAGCAGCAGCACCAGCGCAGCCCGGGCACCGCTCTGCGAAGCGGAAGCCACCGATACGCCACTGGCTTTGCTGGATTGAGTACTAACCACCGTCGGGGTCTCCGTCGAATCCCGCATCTTATCTCATCCCAAGCACCACGGCTCCGTGCCACACCCCACAACCCGGTGGCACCTCCGGCCCGTCCCTCGCCGCCCCCACGATTATCAATTGAGAATTGTCAATTTTCAATCGTAGATCAAAACACCGCCCGCCTCCTCCGCCAATCCATCTCGAAGGGGGCTCTCCAGGAATTCGATGCTTTGGCCAGGGTGGGATGGCAAAACTCCGGGAAGGCGAGGCCCCCGCCGAGCCGAGATCCACCGGACCATCGCGTCTCGCCAGGAGACTCACCCTCCCATCCTTTGCCAGAAGGGACTATCACATCGGCCTGACCCAGATGTTCCGGAATCGCACCGGGCAACCATGCCCGCCGAACATCAACGGGCCGCTGCTCACCTTCTGCTTGTACTCCGGCAGGATCCGATGCCCCGTCTCGCCGCGAATCTCCTCATTCAGATGCACCAGCACCCCGTTGTGCAGCATCGTGATCCGCGCCGGCTTCACAACCTTCTCACCGTCAAACACCGGCGCCGTGAAAACGATGTCATACGTCTGCCACTGCCCTGGCCGGCGGCATACGTTCACCAGCGGCGGCGTCTGCCCATAAATCGCGCCGGCCATGCCATCCGGGTAAATCTTCTCGTTGAACGAATCGAAGATCTGAATCTCGAAGAGCCCCATCAGCAGCACCCCGTTGTTCCCACGGTTGTACCACGGGCCATCAAAATTGGCCGGGGCCATCCATTCGATATGGATCTGGCAGCTGCCGAAGCTTTGCTTGCTGGCCAAAGTCCCCTCGCCCGCCTCGATGCACCCGTCCACCACCTTCCAACTGCTCGCCTGCCATTGCGACAGCCCCTTGCCATCGAACAGCACCACCGCATCGGACGGCGCCGTCCCCGCCTGCTCCGGTCCAGGCCCCACATCGACCCGCTTCGGCGCCGGCCGATTCGCGTCATGTACCCGATATCCACACCACGGCAGCACGGGCGTATCATCGTACCCATAAACGCCCGAACCATCCTTGGCGTGAACCAGTTCCGCCGCCTGTCCCGACGCGGCGAACACGCCCGCGATCACGCCCGCGATCACGCACGCACCCAGAACTCGCAATACAATCGCTTTGCTGATGTTCATCAGATCGTCTCCCTGTCAAATGGCCGTGAATTCCTACTTCCTTCTACACGGCTCAAACGACAGGGTTGACGGGCCAGTGCGCCCCGAACATCCCGCAGACACGATCTTCATCTCGCGGCGGCCTGCGGCGGCTCCCCTGCACGACGCGCCGGCCCACTCGGTGCGGCCTTCCCCACCTGGACCTCGGCACCTTCCGTAATCCGCTCATCCGGATTGGCCACGACCAGTTCTTCGCCGGAAAGTCCCAGCGGCACTTCCACCTCGGTCCCCAGATCCCGGCCCACCGTCACCTGCTGCAAATGAACCTTCCCATCCTGCACCACCGCCACCTTTGTTCCATCCCCTCCGAACACCAACGCGCTCGTGGGCACGGTCAGCGGCGGCATGTCGTTCCGCAACTGGAACGTCACTTGCCCATACATGCCGGCATGGAGAACCCGATCGGCGTTTGGAACATCCACTTCAAACCGCAACGTGCGCGTCGCCGCATCCAGCGACTCGTTAGAACGAACCACTTTGCCGGCAAACTGCCGACCGGGGAAGTTGCGCACCGTCAGGTTCGCCACCTGGTCCTTCTTGATCATCGTGACATACGTCTGCGGCACGTTCACGAAGACACGCAGCGTGTCGATCTGCTCGAGGCGGAACAGTTCCTTGCCCGCTCCGGTATTCGATGCCGACAAGAGCGTTCCAACATCGTAATTCCGCACCGTGATCGTGCCGGTAAATGCCGCCACCACTTTCTCGAATCCCTGCAAGGTCGTCAGCCGCCCCACCGTCGCTTGCGCCGCAGCAACCGTGGCCTTCGCTGCTTCCGCCGCGGCCCGAGCCTGGTCGAACGCCGACCGCTTCTCATCGATCTGCTGCTGCGCGACGGCATTCGTCTGGGCCAATTCCTCGAATCGGCGCAACGTCTTCTGAGCCAGATCCAGGTCCACCTGCGTCTTGTTGGCGTTCGCCTTGGATTGTTCCAGCAGGGCCCGGGCCTGGGTCAATTCCGCATCCACCTCGGGCGTGTCGATCTCGGCCAGCAGTTGCCCCGCCTCCACGCGGTCCCCCACATCCACCAGCAGTCGTTTCAGATACCCACTGGCCCGCGGGTAGATCGCCGTCTCCTGCATCGCCCGCACATCGCCGGGCAGAACCAGCTCCGTGGTAGCCGACGATCGCTTCGGCAGCGACACCTCAACCACCGGACGAGCGTTTTGCACGGCCTCGGCGTCGCTCAGCAGTTGCGATTCCCGATGTCCCCGCGGCATCCACCCCAACAGGAACAAGCCTCCCAATAGCGCCGCGACCAGCAACGCCATCACGCACACCGTTCCAGATCCGATCCGAGGCAGATCGGTCGGCAGGGCATGCGGATCATGCGATTCGCATCGCCGATCCTGCGCATCCGGTTCAAACCCTCCGCCGCATTCCGGCTGCAAAGCCATTGGCTGGGGCGACGATTCCATTATCTCAACTCCTCTTCGATCTGTGTTTGCGGAGCCTTCTGACGCAGGGCGCTGTATGCAATCGGAACAAAAAACAGCGTAGCGAACGTGGCCATCACCAGCCCGCCGATCACCGCCCTGCCCAGCGGTGCATTCTGCTCGCCCCCTTCGCCCAACCCCAGCGACATGGGCAGCATGCCGATGATCATAGCCAAAGCCGTCATCATGACCGGACGCAACCGGGTCAATCCCGCCGCCAGCGCCGCATCACGCGACCCCATCCCTTCCTTCCGCTGGTCGTTGGCAAAAGTGATCATCAGGATGCTGTTGGCCGTCGCGACGCCGATGCTCATGATCGCTCCCATCAACGCCGGCACGCTGATCGTCGTCCCCGTCACGAACAGCACCCACAGGATTCCCGCCAACGCCCCGGGCAACGCCATCAAGATGATCAGCGGATCCAGCCACGACTGGAAATTGATCACCATCAACAGATAGACCAGCACCACCGCAAAGATCAAGCCATAGCCCAGCCCGGTAAACGACGCCTGCATGCTCTCCACCTGCCCCCGAACTGCGATGCTCGAACCGCGCGGCAGCTTCCTCTCATATTTCGCAACCACTTTCTGAACGCCGGCGGCAACCCGCCCCAGGTCGGCGCCATGCACGCCAACCTGCACATCGGACGTCGGCAGGATGTTGTAGTGGGTCACATTGGTTGACGAAAAGCCCCGGCTTACGCTCGCCAGGTTCCCCAGCAGCTGCGGATCATCGCCCGCCGCGCCGCTCATCGGCGGCACCGGCGTATTCTCCAGCGCGCTGATCGAGTTCATCCGGTATTGCGGAGTTTGTACCAGCACGCTGTAGTTCACGCCCGTCTGCGGACTGAGCCAGTAGTTCGGGGCCGTCTGACCGCTCGAACTCAGTGAAATCAACAAATCGCTCGCCACGTCCCGCTGCGTCACGCCCACCTGGCTGGCCAGTGTGCGATCGACATTCACGCGGATGTCCGGCGTGCGGGTCACCTGCTGCAGGCGCGCATCCGCAGCACCGGGAATCCTGGCAATCTCCGCCAGCATCTGCCTCGCAATGCCCGCATTGACTTCGCTGTTGCGTGCCGGCCCGGAAATCTGAACATCGATCGGCGCCGACAAACCGAAATTCAGCACCTGTGTCGCGATGTCCGGCGGCTGGAAAAAGCACGTCAACTCCGGCAGCTCCTTCGCCAGGTCACTGCGGATCTTGCGCACATACTCGTCCGTTGGCCCGTGGTTCTCATTCAGCGAAACCAGCACCTCCCCATCCGCCGCCGAGATGATCGAACCATCGCTCAAGGACAGGTTGATGCCGCTGTAGGGAATGCCCACGTTGTCGAGGATCGTGGCGATCTCTCGCGCGGGAATATCGCGGCGAATAAGGTTCTCCACCTTCCCAAAATAGCGAACCGTCTCTTCAAGCCGGGTGCCGGCCGGCGCCCGCACGTGCAGGCGAATCTGCCCGGCATCCACCAACGGGAAGAAGTCCCGCCCGATCAGCGGCGCCAGCGCGCAGGATCCGCCGACCAGAATCGCGAACGCGACGGTCACCACCAGGCGATGATCCAGCGCCCACACCAGCAACCCGCCATAGAAACGGCGCAGCCGCTCGAACTGCCGGTTGAAGCCCTCGTGAATCCGCCAGGGGATCTGATGGCGAATGAT
Organism: Bacillota bacterium; assembly: GCA_050261455.1. Taxonomy (GTDB): domain Bacteria; phylum Planctomycetota; class Phycisphaerae; order Tepidisphaerales; family Tepidisphaeraceae; genus JAPLNB01. The sequence goes on along the minus strand of JBLNDH010000161.1, from coordinate 15,314 downwards.
CAGATAGGCGAGCAACCCCGCCGCAACCCCCATCCCCGCCCACGTCAACACCGCCTGCGGATGATGCAGCCCCCAGGCCTTGGCCATTGCCAGCCACCCGTAGACCCGCGACAACTGCCCCTGCAATGCACCTTGCCTCAGCAGATATCCCACGGCCGCGAGGAGCCCCGCAACCACCAAAAGCGATAATCGCACCCTCAGACTTATCCGACGCCCACGCCCCGCCGCAGCGCCAGGCCCATGCCCATGCTGCTGTTCTTCCTTCAGGTGAATCGCCTTGGCAGCGTGCGGGTCGCTGTCGTCCAGTTCGCCGCCGTACATCTCCACCTCGGCGGCCAACAAGTAGTGCACCATCGTCGGCACCAGCGTACGGCTCAGCAGGTAGCTGGTCATCATCGCAAACACCACCGACATCGCCAGCGGCGTGAACAGATACCTCGCTGCCCCACTGATGAATACCACCGGCACGAACACGATGCAGATGCACAACGTCGAGACAAACGCCGGCACCGCGATCTGCGCCGAGCCGTCCAGAATCGCCGTGACCAGCCGCTTGCGCTGCCCCAGGTTCCGGTGGATGTTCTCGATCGCCACCGTCGCATCGTCCACGAGAATGCCCACCGCCAGCGCCATCCCGCCCAGCGTCATCACGTTCAGCGTATGACCCAGGAAGCCGAGAATGATCAACGACACCAGAATCGATAGCGGAATCGAGATCACCACGATCAGCGTGCTGCGCCAGCTCCCCAGGAACAGCAGGATCATCAGCCCCGTCAACCCCGCGGCGATGGCCGCCTCCTTGATCACCCCTTCCACCGACGCCCGCACAAACACCGACTGATCAAACAGCAAACTGATCTTCAGATCCCCCGGCAGCGTCTGTTGGATCCGCGGCAACGCCGCGCGAATGTTGCTCACCACGTCCAGCGTCGAAGCGTTGCTGGACTTCAAGATCGACAGCAGCACGCCCCGCTTGCCGTCGGCATGAACGATATTGCTCTGAACCGCAAAACCATCCCGCACCGACGCCACGTCCTTGATATACACGGTCGTCCCCTTGACCGTCTTGATCGGCAGGTCGTTCAACGCCGTCGCCACCTCCGGGCTGCTGTTCAGACGCACCGGATATTCCTGCTTTCCGATCTTCGTCGTGCCCGAGGGAAGGATCAGGTTCTGCGCGTTGACGGCGTTGGAAACCTCCACCGGCGAAATCCCCCACGCATACAGCTTCTCTGGATCCAGGTCCACCATGATCTGCCGCTGCTTCCCGCCAAACGGCGCCGGAATCTGCACCCCGGGAATGGTGATCAGCTGCGGCCGCAGGAAGTTCATCACCGTGTCGTAGACCTGCTGCTCCGGCATCGTGTCGCTGCTGATCGACATCTGCAAAATCGGCACATTCGATGCGCTGTAGCGAATGACCAGCGGCGGCTGCGTGCCTGGAGGCATGATTCGGATCGCGGTCTGCGCCGTCGCCGTTACCTGCGCCGTGGCCGCCTCGATCTTCGCCCCCTTTTGGAAAAAGATCTTGATCACGGCCACGCCCGACAGCGACTGGCTCTCGATGTGCTCGATCTCGTTCACCGTCGTCGTCAGAAAGCGTTCGAAATTCCCGACCATTCGTTTCTCCATCTCATCCGGCGACATGCCGGAGTAGTTGAAGATCACCGAAACCACGGGAATATCGATCTCGGGAAAGATGTCCGTCGGCATGCGAAGGATCATCACCAACCCGAGGATCGCGATGAGCATCGCGCTAACGACAAACGTGTACGGACGGCGAAGGGCGAGTCGTACAATCCACATATCCTCACTCCTCCCGCTCGCCAGACGGGCACACGCTCGGCTCCGTCACAAATACCGACTTCAGCAGACGCATGGCCGCGATCACCGCCTTTTTCTGCGACTGATCAAGCCCCCCGATCGCCTCCGCCAGGCAGTCCAACGTAGCCTGCCGCGCCGCTTTCAGTACCGCCTGGCCATGCGAGGTCAGCACAATCCGCATCTGCCGGCGATCCTTGCTGCATGCCTTCCGCACCACCAGCTTCTTGGACACCAAGCCCGTTATCATTCGCGATGCCCCAGGCAGGCATACGCCCAGGTGCTCCGCCGCCACCGACAGGCTCGCCGTCGGATAGCGATCCAGCAGGATCAGCATTCGAAACTGCGGAACCGACAGCCCACTGCCCCGATGCTTGCGCATGTGCCGGCGAATAAACCACATAACCGACGGCACGCCCTCAAGAATCGCCATCGCGCATTGCGCCGCCGGATCCCCCTCAATACTTGCCTCAGGCAATGGTTGCATATGTTAAGTATACGGTCGCAGCCGCCCGAGCGTCAACCGCCCCGTTTCGCGGCGGCCCGCAGGGCCGGGTTCGCGTGCCTGCCCCTCTACCCCACTCTTCCCCTTCGCACCCTTTTTAACAATCGCTGGTCCGCCGATTGCATCCCCTGTTTAGCTTGTTCGAAAGCATATTCCGAACCGGAGCTTAGCTATGCGTCCCATCCGACTCTTCTCTATCATTCCCGCCGTATCGCTTAGCACCTTCATGCCCATTCTCGCCAGTTGTAGTGAAGAGTATTACGGACCGGGCGTCGGTGGCGAGGTCGTCGGAGCACCACCCCCAGCGCCCCCAGCCTACGCACCCGCACCCAATGCCCCCGAGGTCAACACCGGCTTCTTCATTCAGAGCCTCGCTCCTTATGGACGCTGGGTAAACTACCCCCAATATGGCCAGGTCTTCGTACCCGCCAACGTGGGACCCGATTGGCGGCCATACACTGTCGGCCATTGGGAATACACCGATTACGGCTGGACCTGGGTCAGCGAGGAGCCATTCGGCTGGGCAACCTGCCACTACGGCGGATGGACCGTCGTACCAGGGCTCGGCTGGGTCTGGGTTCCCGGCACCACCTGGGCCCCCGCTTGGGTCGCTTGGCGCGGTAGTGATGAGTACCTTGGCTGGGCTCCACTGCCCCCCCGCCATGGCATCGACATCAACGTCAATGTAATTAACGACATTCCCCCCGACCGCTTCGTCTTCGTCAGAGACCGCGATATCGTCGCCCCCCACATCCACCGCGACATCATCGACGTTCACCGCAACACCACCATCATCAACCGCACGACCAACATCACCAACATCAAGGTGGTCAACAACCGGGTGGTGAATCAAAGCGTGGACGTCCGCCGCGTCGAACGCGCCACCGGCCGCCCCATCCAGCCCAAAGTCGTTCGCCACGTGGATCGCCCCACCGAAACCGCAGTACGCGGCAATGAGGTCCAGATCTATCGCCCAGCCCCCGAACGCCGCACCGAAGCCCGCCCCCGAGAACAAGCCGCCCCACCCCCCACCCCACAACAACGCCAGCAAGCCGAGCGTCAACAGCAACTCCAACAACAAGCCCAACGTCAGGAAGCAGAACGTCAACAGGCCCAACGTCGACAGGCTGAGCGAGATCAAGCTCAGCGACAAGAGGCCGAGCGACAGCAAGCCCAACGGCAGCACGCGGAACGACAGCAAGCCGAACGCCAACAAGCCGCCAAGCAGCAGGCCGAGCGTCAACAAACCGAGCAGCAACAAACGCAGCGACAGCAGGCCGAGCGACAAAGGGCCGAACAACAGCAAGCCGAACGCCAGCAGCAGGTCCAGCGCCAACAAGCCGAACGTCAGCAGGCGGAGCGTCAACAGGCGCAGCGTCAGCAAGCAGAACGACAACAAGCTCAACGTGAGCAGGCCGAGCGACAACGAGCCGAACGGCAACAAGCAGAGCGGCAACAAGCAGAGCGGCAACAAGCAGAGCGACAACAAGCAGAGCGACAACAAGCAGAACGTCAGCAAGCCGCAAGACAACAGGCGGAGCGACAACAGTCCCAGCAGCAACAGGCTCAACGTCAGCAGGCCGAACGACAACGAGCGGAGCAACAGCAGGCGGCTCGCCAACAAGCTGAGCGCCAACAAGCCGAGCGCCAGCAAGCCGAACGGCAACAGGCTGAACACCAGCAGGCGCAACGTCAACAAGCGGAGCGTCAGCGAGCAGAGCGAGAACAAGCCCAACGGCAACAAGCGGAACGACAGCAAGCCGAACGGCAACAGCAGGCCCAGCATTAACAACAATCACAACGTCACAACCCGGCACCCAAGCCACCCCACAAGTCCCGAACAGCGTCAATGAGCCTCGCACGCTGCGTCTCACGGGTTGCCTACCCCACCTTCCCCGTCCCTTCCAGTTCTCCTCGACTGCATACAAGCCCAGGGAATCATCCCTGGGTTCCCCGCACCAATCACCTCCCTTCGCGGACCTGGTTTTCCCCCATCCCAACGCCTCCTCCCCTACTGCTCGCCACCTGCATTGACCTTCTGCCCAATGTCCCGCGCCTCCTCCGCCGAAATCACCCGCACCTCGCCAGCCAGCAGCGACATCTTCTTCTCCACCAGCCGCTTCGCCTCCTCATCCAGCTTGTTATACAGCGGCGGTAGCGTCCCTCTATCCGTATAAAACCCCTTATACTGCTGGGCCAATTGCCTCAGCTGTTGTTCATTGAGCTGCTTCAAATCCAACGGCGGCAGCGTCTGCTCAAGGTACTTCAATCGCCCCTCCAACTCCGCCAAGTCGATCATCAGCGCAGCCAGCTCCCCACTCAATTTGTTCAGCAAATCCCCTTTGGCCATCTGCCGAACCTCCTCGCGCCGCTCTGCCAGCCGCGCCTGTGCCTGGGCAAGATCCAACTCCGCCTTCGCCACTTCCACAGGAGCCGCTGCATTCTGCTTAGCCAAATCTCTGTACCGCGAAACCTCAAGCTGCGCCTGTTGAATGATGATCTTCAGCCGCTCCGTCGTCGGATCCTTCGCCAGCTTCTCCGCAACCTCCTTCTCCGTCTGTTCAATCTGCCGCCGAATCGCCGCGCTGCGAATCTCTTTCGCCGCCAGTTCCATCTTCAACCGCTGTTTCTCCAGCTCCCCCGCCTTGATCTGCTCAACCACAATCCCCGGCCACAGCTTCTCCTGACTCTCCGCAAACCCCGAAAGTACTTCCATCTGCCCCCTCACAAGCTCCCATTTCTTCTGCACCTCCCCCAATTCCTGCCGCCGCTGCTCATCATCAATCGCCTGCTTTTGGAACATACCCACAACCTTCTGCACCGCCGCCTCCATTTGCTCTCGCGATGCATATCCAATCATCGTAGGATCGAAGGTGCGGGCGCCAGTCAGCGTGATGATCATCCCCCTGTCCCACCTCTGCGCCTCGAGCGTAACAGGCCCAACCTCCCACACCGCCACCCTCAACAGGTTAACCTCCCGCCGCTGATCATCCTGTGAAACCGCATCGCGAACCGCAAACCTCACCAGCACAAACCGTCTCTCTCTCTGCAATTGTTCCCACGACCGCGCATTCCCCCCCGGCCGTGTCGTCTGCGCCCCCGCCATCTCCCCCACCACCATCATCACCGCCATCACCGCTCCGATGATCCGCCATTTCATCGTCAACCTTCCTTTCCATCGCCCATCTTCGCCAGCCGCTGACGGGCGATCGCCGCCCAATGGGTCGCCGGGAAATCTTCACACACCTGCCGATAAACCTTCGCCGCCGATTGATCCAATCCCATCTCTCCCGCCATCCGATCCGCCTGATACACCATGCTGAACGCCGCCTGCTCCACCTGCTCCTGCACCCGCTCCATCGGGTCTACTTCCGCCGCCTTGCGCCTGGCCTCCATCAGCCGCCGCCACTGCCGCTCCCGCTCCCACAGCCGCATCGTCATCTCCATCCGCCATTCCCTCTCCTTCCGCAGTTCCATCACTTCCGCCCGCAATTGCTCCACATGCCGCGCATTCGACCACCGCCCCCCGATCACCAGCCCCATTCCCAGCATCAGCATGATCACCACCCCGGCCCCACTCATCCGCCTCCGCATACGCCTTCGCCCCGCCGCCCGCACCACACGTCCCGCCAAGTCTCCCCCCACCCGCGGGCCGCCGGCCTCCGCATCCGCTTCCTTCAACAACTTCTCAAACGGATCGCAACTCATGGCCTACTCTTTCATCATCTCACCCAACACTTCTCTCAGCTGCTCCCGCCCCCGATGCAGCCGAACCTCCACGGCACTCCGCGACAGATGCAACACCCCCATAATCTCTTCGATCGACATCTGCTCGATGTACCGCAGCACAATCACCTCGCGATACCGAGCCGGCAGCCCTCTCACGGCCCGCCGCACTCGCTCCGATCGTTCCTGCGTCAGCACAGGTTCATCCGCCGCCTGTTCTTCACCCCCCTCCACCTCTTTCCCCCACCGCCCCCACAACATCCATCGCAACCGCCGCTTTCGCTGCTCCCGCCGACATCGATTCACCGTCAACGCCATCAGCCACGTCCCGAAGCTGCTCTCCCCCCGAAACTTCCGCAGGTTCAACATGGCCGCAATAAACACCTCCTGAACCACATCCTCCACCTCCCCGCGCCACCCCAACAACCGCCACGCCAGCCGTGCCACCCGATCCTCATACCGCCCGATCAGCCCGGCAAACGCCTCGCGATCCCCCCGCCTCGCTCTTTCCAGCAGTTCCCGCTCGGCCCCTCCCAAGGGCTCCGCTCGCCTCCCTTCCCGCCGCTGTGACCTATCCGCCTGCACTCCCATATTGGACTCCCCACCCCGCCGATCACTTACAAAATCTCCAGATTTTGACTCCACCGCCAGGAACCACCACGCATCATCAAACGATGAATGCGAACTAAACGATGAATGCAAAACGATGAACGATGAACAACAAGAAAGTTTTCTGTTCATCATTCATCGTTCATCGCCCATTCCCCCCATCTCACCACCACCGCCGTCGCATCATCCGCCAATTCCCCGCTTCCCGCATGCCTGACCACCGCCTCAAACAACGCTCCCACTTCATCCCCCCCTGCCGCCCCCGCCACACATTCCGCGACCCCCGCCAGCCCAAACATCCGCCGCTCTCCCCCACGCTCTGATCCAACCGGCTGCTCGATAATCCCATCGCTCACAATCAGAACACGCTCCCCTTCGCCGAGCGACACGCTTTCCGCAACATACTTCGCATCTTCACCAATTCCCACCGGCATCCCCTCCCGGCTGCTCAGAACCTGCGTCGATCCATCCCTTTTGACCAGCATCCCATACCCATGCCCTGCATCCACATATCGCAGCGTCATCGTATTGCTGTCAAACACCCCCACCCACAGGGTAATGAACTTCCCCACCGGCCGTCGCGGCAGTACAAACGCATTCAACTTGCTCACCACCCGCTCCGGGTCCCCGTGCTCCGTCAACGCCGCATGCAGAAACCCCTGCGCCGCCGTCATCAATACCGACGCCGCAATCCCCTTCCCCGCCACGTCCCCCAGCGCCACCGCCACGCGCGATTCATCCAGCCGGATCACGTCGAAAAAGTCTCCCCCCATCGTGCGCCCCGCCCGACTCTCTCCCGTATAACGAAATGCGCCCATCTGCGTTTCCCGCTTCGGCAGGATCCACCGCTGCGCTTCCGCCCCCGCGGCCAATTCCGCTTCCATCATCGCCTGCCGCCGCTCGATATCCATCCGCTTCAGATTCGCCAGCGCCAACCCCGCGATCTTCCCCAGCCCCGCACAAAACGCACTTGCACTCGGCCGATACTTCAGCGCCGCCAGCCCCTTTTCGCCCCGCGAATCCAGGTACAAATACGCCGCCACCGCCGATCCCAGCATCAGCGGCACGCAGATCGCCGTCTCGATCTTCATCATCACAATGCTTTCGGAAATCATCCCCGAACTCATCGGCGAAAGCTCCGCCACCATCCCTCCCGACGCCGCCGCCAGCAGCGCCCGGCTATACTTCGCCTGCCCCGCATCCTCCCGTGCCTGCCGCGACGCCACAATCTCCACCCGCCCCGACGCATCCAAAGGCCTCAGCACCGCTCCATTCGGCAATCCCGTCCCCCGGCACGCCGCCTCCAGCATGACCTCGGCCAATTCCTGCTCGCTCTCCGCCTGGTGCATCCCCGCCGCGCTCTCCAGCAGCAGCGCAAACAGATCATCCGCCATCCCTCCCCCCGCGCCCGACGCCGCCGCCGATCGCACGATCGTCTTGAGTCGATCCATGTCATCCACCGACTCCACCCCCCGACGCTTCCCCCCTCGCATCGTAAAACTAAACGTCCAAGGCGTAATGCGAATCAGATCCCCCTCCTTCAACGGCATCGCCCCATCCCCCTCCATCCGACATCCATTCAGAAACGTCCCCCATCGGCTATGCAGATCCACCAGCCGCCACTGCGACCCCTCGTATTCCAGCCGGGCATGAAATCGCGAAACCGTATCCGCCGCCAGCCGAATTCCACACTGCTCCTGCCGCCCAATGATCACCGCTCCCTCCCCCGCCCGGAGCTCAATCGCTTTCATTTCCGGCCCGCACAGCGCCACCAGCCACGCCGAAATACCCTTGTTCGAATCCGCCATAAGATTTGCGCTCCTGCTCCCTCCTCTCAGCGTATCGCATTCCCCGCCAATGAAAAGCACCCCCGGGGCTCCACCCCACCTCCCCGCTCCCCCAAATTGACAATTGATAATTGGCAATTATCAATTGTCAATTAAGCACAAAGATCCCTCCTTCGCCGTCTCGCCTCCCAATACGCGGCGGTTTCGCGGGCCCTCACCGCCCCTCCCCAATCCGGTATCTCACCGTCACCACCGCATCCACATTCAACTGCCCCGGCTGCACCGGCGTCGCCACCTCCGCCAACGCCATCCGCGCAGCCCCCATCGGCCGCTCGATCACCGAACTCCCCTCCACCACCTCCACGACCGACCCCAACTGCACTCCCATTGCACTCGCGATCGTCTGGGCCTTGCTCCTCGCCTCCTGCACCGCCATCTGCATCGCCTCCTGCCGTGCCTTCAAGTCATCCTTCAACTCAAACAAGATGCTCTCCACCCGATTGGCTCCCGCCGCCACTGCCGTATCGATGATCTTCCCCACCAGATGCAAATCATCGCTCTGCACTTGGATGAGATTCGTCGCCCGGTACCCCACCACCCGGGGCTCCTTCCGCTCCACCCCCGGCGGCTGATGCCGCTCCGCCACCACCGGCTGCAACGTGATCTCCACCGTCCGAATTCCCTTCTCCGCAATGCCCAGCCGCTTGAGCTCGCTTACAGTCTTCTGAACAATCTCATTCGCCTGAGCCTGCGCATCGCTCGCCTGCTCCGCCTGCGCCGTCGCACCAATCCGAATGCTTACTCGATCCGGCGTCGCCTGCACCTGCCCATGCCCCGCCACCACAATCGCCGGCACCTCCGCCACCACATTCCTTTCCGCCCCCTGCCCCCAAGCCGCCACCCCCCACCCAAAAACCACCAATCCCACCACCACGCAACTCAGTTGTGTCCGCATATCTATTCCTTTCTCTCCCACTCATACCCCTCCCACCCCCGCCCGTCAGGATGCATTCCCCCCAAAAGCCCCAATTGACCAAATCCGAATGACCAATCAATGACCAATGCTCCAATGACCAATGGGCAACCCGCAAAGGACGGAGGACAAGGGACTCGTTCGTCATTGGGTCATTCGTCATTGGGATTTGGTCATTGGTCATTCCTCTCCCCTCCCCCGTGCCCTCGCAATCCATTCTGTTACAATCCCCCCATATGTCTCTACCCTATGTAACCCCCGATCTCCCCGGCATCGGCGGCGTCATCAAAGAACGCCCCGAAGACTTCTTCGTTCAGGAACTCCCCCTTTATGAACCCTCCGGCCAGGGCGAACACGTCTACTTCGAAATCCAGAAAATCGGCCTCACCACCTTCGAGGCCATAAATCGCATCGCCAAGGCCCTCAATGTCTCCCCCCGCGACATCGGCTACGCCGGCATGAAAGATGCCCAGGCCGTCACCCGCCAGGTCCTTTCCATTCAAGGGATCACCGAGCAGGCCGTCATGGACCTCAAATGGCCCAACTTGTCCGTCCTCTGGGCCGATCGCCATGGCAACAAGCTCCGCATGGGTCACCTCCGCGGCAACCGCTTCGCCATCAAGATCCGCGATGTCGAACCCACCGACGTGGTCAAGCTCCAGCCCATCGTTGAAATCCTCAAGAAACGTGGCCTGCCCAACTACTTTGGCGAACAGCGCTTCGGCCGCCGTGGCGATAACCATCTCCTCGGCGCCGCCCTCATCCGCAGCGACTACGAAGCCCTTCTTAAACAATTCCTCGGCTCCCCCAACGCCGAAATCGACGATGCCCAGGCCATGGGCGCCCGCAAAGCCTACGATCGCGGCGACTTCCAGCAGGCCATGAAACTCTACCCCCGGCATTGTGGCCTCGAACGCCGCATCCTCGCCCGTTTGAATAAAACCCAAAAGCCCAGCGCCGCCGTCCACGCCATCGATGAGAAACTCCTGCGCCTCTGGATCTCCGCCCTCCAATCGGCCGTCTTCAACGATGTCCTCGCCCAGCGCATCAACTCCTACGATCGCATCCTGCTCGGCGACATGGCCTGGAAACACGCCAACGGCGCCTGCTTCCTCGTGGAGAATGTCGAAGCCGAACAACCCCGCTGCGAGGCCTTCGAAATCAGTCCCACCGGCCCTCTCGTCGGCTACCGCGTCACCCTCCCCCAAGCCCAGCCCCTCGCCATCGAACAGGAAGTCCTCTCCCAGTACTCCCTCAAACCCGAAGATTTCCGCGTCGAAGGCCGCCTCAAAGCCAAAGGCGCCCGCCGCCCCCTCCGCATCCTCCCCGAGGACTTCGACCTGGCCGGCGGCGTCGACGACTTCGGCCCCCACATCACCGTCGCCTTCAACCTCCCCGCCGGCTCCTTCGCCACCATCCTCCTGCGCGAACTGATGAAATCCGACGAGGACGAAGCGTAATACACGAGGCCAACGGAAGAGGGCCAAGCCCACTCTGCAGCCCAAGCATCCAAACCTGCTTCGCCCCTCTTCCGGCCCCTTCCGTCCCCCGGCGACTACCGCAATTCCCGATTCCGTGGACTCCTCTGCTCTTTCTCCCTCGCCCGGAACTCCCGTAGGGGCGAACCTCGTGTTCGCCCGCTTCTTTCCTCCTGACCCCTCTCCCCCAAGCCCTGACCCCTGCTCCTCTTTCCCCCTCGCCCGGTACTCCGGGAGAGGGTTGGGGTGAGGGTTCGGAGCCAGGGGTACACTCAAACGGGAACTGCTCTAAGTCTCGGCAATAAACCGTAGCACGGGCATCTTGCCCATGCGCGTTTCATCGGTGTGCATCGGTGCGCTATCGGTGGCCAATTGAGAACGTGGCATGGGCGGCCCGCCCATGCAGCTCCATCAGTGCACCTTCCCCCTGCCCGACCGTTCTCCATTACCGAAATCCATCGGTGTTCATCCGTGCCCCATCCGTGGCAAAAGAAAAGTGGCATTGAGCTCACCCGCCCATGCATTCCCACCTGTGCACCTCCCCCTCCGCCAGATCCTCCCCATCACCGTTTCGTACGGCCCTCGCTCTTCGTCATCAATTAAACCAGCACAGTCAACAGCCAAGCCACCGCCACATCCCATTAGGAGCATCAAAACATGCTTTGACCATGGCCTGACATTCAGCAGATCGCAGTTGGTTCCATCTACATAATCAGCTGCTGCTTAATATTACGCAAAGGTGATCCGAACATATCCGGCCTATGCCGAAGCCGTGGCTCTCCGCTAACGAACACGGATCAGGAACGGCCGAGCAAGGCCGCTCCTGATCCGCGCAGAGCCTGGCTCACGGTTCAGTTGTTTCCAAACTGGAACCAATAAAGCTTCCCTTGTCCAGGGCCTTCGGCTTTCAGGTACACGTTGTGGGTACCAGTGACCAACGAACTGAGGGCTTGCGTATAGAGTACTTGCTGTCCGTACGTGTTAGTCGGTTCCAAGACAGCGATTGGGTCGGTATTGTTAGGATCGTCAATGAAGACCTCGATCGGATTTGCTGTGACACCATCAGCCACACTAACGCACGCCGTAATCTGGTTAGCACCGGTGGCACCAAAAACAACATTGTTGTATTGTAGGTATCCACCCGCTCCAATTGGCCCCGTGCTCACAACGCAATAATCGCTCCATCGGACGTCAGACCCCGTCGGCAAAACGAATGTGTCAGCCAATGTTGCGCGCGTCTGGACAAACGCATTCCGGCTGACGCTCGTAACCGGAATCAACGCGGGATTTGCCGACCGGCCGGCAGCATTGAACGCCCACACTCGATACCCGCGGTTTCCGACCCCGTATGGTTGACCTCTCAGATCAGGATCGGCCCATTCCGTAGTATTCTCTGGAATAACCGCAATCTGTGTGTAATTCGTGCCATCCGTTGTGCGCTCGATGATGTAACCATCTTCATTGGATGTATCATTCCAAGATATGATCGCGCCCACCGAATTGAACTGCACGCCGGTGGGGGTTGAGGGAGCTTGGCGTGGCTCATCAATGAAGTCCGCGGTGATCTGCCACCAGGAAGCCTGATCATTCCACGTCTTGGTCCACCCCCCCCAGAGCACAGCCCCGTCGGCCAGTTCTCTGACTGTCGAAAGTTGCAGTTGCCACTCGGCGTCGGACAAATTCTGACCTAACAGCGCTGCGCCAGCGTTCTGATGGTACTCCATCCAAAGATACGGGTAGACCGGCTTGCCACCAGCAATACGACGAGCTTCCGCGATATTCGCTTCGGCATAAAGCCGCCAGTTATTCAGCCCGTCATAGCGGTTGTAAGCCATCGTGTAGAGGCTCGGGAACAGGCAGTCCACCCATTGAATTAGCGATTTCGTGATCCACGGGCCGCCCGTAGTAGCCTGGACTGTGACTTGGGTCCCTGCCGCATAGTCATTCGCGGCTTTCCATGCGTTGACTGCGTTCACCCAATCTGTTCTGTACGGTTCGCGCTCCCTGGGCATGGTCGTCGTATTCCAGTCTCGAATCGGCAAATTTCCATACAGCCCAACCTTTAGATTCGGACACTCGGCCTTGGCCCAGCAAATGAGCTGAGCAAGTTGCCGGAGTGTCGCGTCAACCTCGGCGTTAGCCGCAGCTTGTTCCTGCGCTTTCTCCTCTTCGGTGGCACCCTCACGCTCTGGAATTCGATTATCTATGCGCATGGTCTCGATATCGAGGACCAGAATCTGATTCAGAGCGTTAACCCGTCGAGCCAGCGCGCGAGTCGCAGCCTCTGAGTAAGAGCCGTTCACCAAAAACCCATTACTCGTTTCGTAAATTCCCTCGATTCCCAGATATCGCATCTCCGCCTTGGGTTGGCCAGTGTAGGTCATATCGTCAAAGAGATGGAAACTCGAAGGCATCGCGCCTTGTTGTGTAGTGCTGGCAGTCGAGTTTCCATTTGTGCCCTTCGCGCGGACGCGATACGTGTAGCTGCTGCTGGGGTTTAGTTGGTTGTAGGCGGTCACGGTTTCCAATTGGCCAGCGTAGTTGGTGAACGTAACCTGTTGCGTGCCGCTGCCCCAATCACTGTATGTTGTCGCGTTCGCCGGCACCTGATCATTAATGACCGTAAAATTGACGCCATCGGTCGATCGCTCGATGATGAAGCCGGTCTCATTCGACGAATTGTCGGTCCAACTCAGATCAATACGCACCGTGTTGGCGTTGGCTTGGGTAGTCAAATCTGTTGGCGCCAGCAAGCCATTTTGGTAGTCATCGACGTGCAGGCCACTGTCCCCAGTCCTAAGGTTGGTGAACGTAACCGTGCCATCCGAAGCGAGGGCGGCGCTGATCAAGCCGTAGCCGGACAGCATGGTCGAAAGGGTCCACACGCTCCCGCTCTTGGTGGCCAGTTTGGCCTGCTCAACGCTGCCGGTTCCCCGCCCCCCATAGGCGATGATGGGACTCGTGCCGTCGAAGAACAGGTTGGTGTACTGCTCGTTTGTGCTCGAGGAATCAAGCGACTGCGGCTGGCCCCACGTGCCACCGGTTGCTTGCACGAAGCGAAGGTAGCCCGCCTGGGAATCGTTGTCACAGTAGCTGATCCCGGGATTCCCGGCGGAGTCGATCGCCAAGGACACGTACGTGATTACATCCCCCGATGCGACTTGCCAGACATTGGTTTCCACCACGGTCTGCGTATCGATGCTCTGCGTGAAGACCAGGGTCCCCGTGGTCTTGTTCGCCGACGCCACGCACCACCGCCCGTTGGAACCGATGGCGACGCTGGTGAACCGCCCGGTGTCATCGGTGCTGGCCTTCTCGTAGACCCTCTGCCAAACGCCGTCTATCTTCCTGGAGACGCGGAGATTCTTGTTGGTCCAGTTGGCGTAGCTCACAATCGGCGTGGCATTGTTGAACACCAGAGAAGGCGAGGCCCCGATGTTCAGGCTCGCGTTGTCGGCGTCGGCCGACTCGGGGGCAGTCCACCCCTGCGCACCGAGGGCCACATACTTCAAGTCGCCGTTCACCGCATCGTAGTAGGCGATGGCGGGGTTGTTGCCACAGATCGCCAGGGAGAGCTGGCCGCCAACGTCGGCCCCGCCCGCCAGTCCGTCGCCGTCGACTTTGGTGTTCTCCAGCCACTCTCCGGAACTGGAGCGTTTGGCGTAGTACAGGTCGCCGGTGTCGGCCTTGTAGTAGGCCACGTGGAGATTGCCCTGGGAATCGTAGGCCATGTCGTTTGTCGACGCCCCGGCGAACGGCGGTTCATTCACCACGCTCAACAGCTGTCGGCCTTCCAAGGTCTCCAGACGACTCGCCAACGCGGGCGAACGCCGCAGAGATTCCGCGAACAGCCCTTTCAGCACCGGACGCAGCGCATGCCACAGACTTCGAACCGCGAGCACTCTTCGCATACCAAACTCCTTCCTTGAGGTGAGACCCGGTCCGCGCCCCCCCGGCCGATGATGCCGCGTCACGAGGGCGGCATGGCCCGGGGATCCCTGCGCAGACTGGGTGTCGAATTCCCTGATGAAGCCCACAGCGATTGCCTCCCAGCAATCAGCACTCAAAGCCCACTACGGCCCCTGAACGCAGGGCGATGAGATACGTCCGGCCACACAGCCCTGGGCCTCCGTGGGGGCCTCCCCGCGGCAGCAGCGTTTCCTTTCGCGGCTCGCAAGAGCCCGAAGCTGCGGCGGAATGCCGAGCCCGGCTGCAAAATGCCCGCGTGCCGGGCCACGGCAGCCACGGGGCGCAGACTCAAGCCCAATGGAACCCAGCCTGACGGGGCTTTAACGGTCCCGCAGGCGCGAGGAATAAAGCTTCAGTGGCGTAGCGAAGCCTCATCGTCCAGTGCTATAAGCGTAAAAGACGCGCAGAGAGCACGCGGAAAACTGGAAAGTGAGCAAGATGGCGTG
>JBLNDH010000160.1:0-3764 GCA_050261455.1 Bacillota bacterium | reverse complement strand
GCCCGCTCGCTGCTGATTTTCGGCTACCGCGACGTTTATTCCGCGGCGGAGCATCTGCTGAAGATCCTCGAATTCAACCCGATCGGCCTGGAGGGGATGGACCACTGGCTGTTCAAGTTTGTGAAGGACAAGGGGGACGAGAACGCCAATCTTGCCTTGCTGCCGCCCGGGAAGGGCTTCCTTCTTGTCGAGTTTGGCGGCGATTCCAAGGAGGACTCCGACGCCCAGGCCCGCCAGTGCATGGAGAAGATCGGCAAGGACAAGAATCCGCCGATGAGCATGAAGCTTCTCGACGATCCGCAGCAGGAGGAGATGATCTGGAAGGTGCGTGAGGGTGCCCTTGGCTCCACCGCGTGGGTGCCCAGCCTGCCCGATACCTGGGAAGGCTGGGAGGATTCGGCCGTCCCGGTAGACTCCGTCTCCGACTACCTGCGCGACCTGCGGGCTTTGCTCGACAGGTACGGCTACAAATGCACGCTCTACGGCCATTTCGGCCAGGGTTGTGTCCACACCCGCATCCCCTTCGATCTGTACACGGAAGAGGGCATCCGGAAATGGCGATCGTTCATTGATGAGGCGACTGACCTGATCAACAAGTATCATGGCTCCTATTCCGGCGAGCACGGCGACGGCCAGTCGCGGGGCGAATGGCTTCCCAAGATGTTTGGCCCCGAGCTCATGCAGGCCTTTGGCGAGTTCAAGAGCATCTGGGATCCGGACTGGAAGATGAGTCCCGGCAAGGTCATCAACCCTTACGGGATGACCGAGAACCTGCGTGTTGGTCCGGATTACAACCCGCCGCCGGTGAAGACGTACTTTGGCTTCGAGGGCGACAAGCATTCCTTCGGGCGTGCCACGTTGCGCTGCGTCGGAGTCGGCCTGTGCCGGCGTGAAGGCGGGGGAACCATGTGCCCCAGCTACATGGTGACGCGCGAGGAAATGCACTCCACGCGTGGCCGCTCGCGGCTGCTCTTCGAGATGATGAACGGCGAGGTGATCGAGGAAGGCTGGCGCAGCCCGGCTGTCAAGGAGGCGCTGGACCTGTGCCTGGCCTGCAAAGGATGCAAGGGAGACTGCCCGGTCAATGTGGATATGGCTACCTACAAGGCGGAGTTCCTGGCCCATCACTATGCCGGGCGGCTGCGCCCGCGTCATGCCTATGCTTTCGGCTGGATTCACATCTGGTCAAAGCTGGCGAGCTATTTCCCAACCCTGGCCAACGTCTTCACGCAGACGCCGGGGCTGCGGGCCATCGCCAAGTTCCTGGCCGGCATGCAGCAGGCGCGGTCCATTCCGCCGTTCGCACCGCAGTCCTTCCAGCAGTGGTTTACCTCGCACCAGCCCAAGCACCCCAATGGCAGTCGGGTTCTCCTCTTCGCCGACACGTTCAACAACTTCTATCATCCCGATACTGCCCAAGCCGCTGTCGATGTTTTGGAGGATGCCGGCTTCCGCGTCGAAGTGCCGATGCAGGATCTCTGCTGCGGTCGGCCGCTCTACGACTATGGCTTCCTGGGCATGGCGAGGCGGTGGCTGGAAGACATCCTCGACAAGCTGCGTCCGCAGATCCAAAGCGGCGTGCCCATTGTGGTGCTCGAACCAAGCTGCTGGGCGGTTTTCAAGGACGAGCTGACGAATATCCTGCCCGAGGACATCGATGCGCTGCGGCTGAAAGAGCAAGTCTACACGCTGGCCGAGTTCCTCAAAGCTTACGCCCCCGACTATCGCCTGCCGCAGCTTCATCGCAAGGCGCTGATCCATGGCCACTGCCATCAGAAATCCCTCGACCGCTTGAATGACAAGGTCTTTGGCGAACTGTTCAACGAGAAGACCATTCTCAAGGACATGGGGGTCGAGTTTCAGTATCTCCACGAGGCCGGCTGCTGCGGAATGGCGGGCGCGTTCGGCTTCGAGCAAGGCGATCATTACGAGGTGTCGATCAAATGCGGCGAGCGAGACCTGCTGCCCAAGATCCGTCAGGCTGGGGATGAGACCTTGCTCCTTGCCGACGGATTCAGCTGTCGCGAGCAGATTGCCCAGTGCACGGACCGGATGGCGCTGCACTTTGCCCAGGTGCTGCAGATGGCCCGGCAGTACGGGCCGGCGGGCGTTTTGGACCAGCGTCCCGAGGCCCCATGGGTTCAGCGACGCCATCGGGAACAGGTGCGGGCTGCACTCAAGACGGGCGCGGTGGTCGTTGCGGGTCTGATTCTCGGCGGGCTGCTCTACGCCGTGGGGCAGCCGAGGTTCAGAAGCAATGGATCGGCGTGAGCCCAGTTCCGTCCGCAACTGTCCCCGAAGACGGCCCCAGATCACCGCGATAGCGCTCACGACAACTGCGGGATTCGTGGATGCCTTTGGCTACTTGGCGCTCTACCACGTGTTCACCGCGAATATGAGTGGCAACAGCATCGAGGTGGGCCTCCGTCTGGCCCAGCGGGATTGGCCGCAGGTGTTTCACCGCGCCTTGCCGGTGGTGGCGTTCGTGGCCGGCTTGATGGCCTGTGAACTGGTCGTGGAAACGGCGCGACGCTGGGGCGTGCAGCGGGTGTTGGGACTGACGCTGATGCTGGAAATGACGAGCCTTGTAGCGTTCCTGCTTGTGGCACTCCACGTGCTCGGGTTACGCCCGCGCCCGGGAGCCCGGCCCGGAGCTGCGTCTGCCGCCTTGGTCGCCCTCGGTTCGTTTGCCATGGGAACTCAGAATGCATCTCTTCGGGCTGCCGGTGTGCTGAATATCTACACGACGCATGTTACTGGCACGTTGACGCGCATGTCGCAGCGGTTCGTACAGTCCGCCTTCCGGATTCGCCATCGCTCTCGCAACCGGGTGCCTAACCGACCCATCAGGCAACACCGTGCAATCCGCCAAACCGCTTACCTTGGCGGCCTTTGGTTGGTTTACGTGGTCGGTGCGGCCGTCGGCACGCTATCTTGGACAGACCTGGGCACGATCACGCTCCTGGGCCCGATCGCTGCGGTCGGTGCCATCGCCGCCCTGACCCTGCGCTGGCCGGCATTTCTGCCGTGATATGCTGCTGGAGTCTCTTGGGGGAACCGTTTTTATTAACATCGGCTCAAGGGAGTCCGATACAGCAGGCACGCCGCATGCTTGCTTCGCTCCGCATGAGAGTGGGATTTCCCTATCCGAATTATCAGAACATTCAGCCGATGGAGATACCCGATCGGAATCTCCTGGGCATTTTCTCACCCCGCGCGTTTCGCGAGGTCGATGAGCCGGCGGAGTTGGAACGCGGCTTTTCGTCGCCGATCGGGGCGACGCCGCTTTCGCAGGCGGCCAAGGGCAGCCAGAGTGCCCTGATCCTGATCGACGATGCCACCCGGGCAACTCCCACGGCGCGCATTCTGCCCTATGTTCTCCGTGAACTCCATGCGGGCGGCATGGCCGATGATCGGATCGAGTTTCTTCAGGCTCCCGGCACGCATCGGCCCATGAAAGAAGACGAGCTGCGAGAGAAACTGGGGGACTGTTTCGGCAAGTACAAAGTCCACGAACACCACTACAAGGACCGGTCCCAGTTGCATGTTTTCGGTAAGACGCGGGATGGCACGCCGGTGACCGCCAACAAGCTGCTGACCCGGTTTGATTTCATCCTGGGCATCGGGGCGATTGTGCCACATCGCGTGAAGGGCCTCTCAGGCGGGGCGAAGATCGTGTTTCCCGGTGTTTCCGGGCCGGAGATGATGGACCGCAACCAATGGGAAGCTTCCATGCACATGTCCGAGACGGTCATGGGGGTTCC
>JBLNDH010000159.1:0-3860 GCA_050261455.1 Bacillota bacterium | reverse complement strand
TGGAGGACGTGAATGGTTTCGAAGTGGGGGGCCAGGGGATGGGGAGGATTGGTCAATCGGCCATGGGCGAAGGTATCGGCGGCGAGGAGGTTGCTGAACTCATCGTGCAGACGAGGGGCGGGGATGCCCAAGGCCATGGAGAGCGAGATTGAGAAGAGGAGCGAGAGGCCGGCAATGGTGGCGATGGCCGCAACGGGTTTGGCGGCCAGTGCTTGTAGGGACCGAGCGGCGGGGCGAGCGAAGAGCCTGCCCAATGGGGAGATGGCCAGTGCGATCGCCAGGAGCAGAGCTGCCGCGTAGGCGCGGTTATCGGTGGATAGGGAGGGTACGATGGAGAGCAAAGGCCAAGGTTCCCATGTGAGCGCCCGGTCGATCGGCGGCCGCAACGGCGCGGCCACTCAACGACGAAGGGACGGCCATCAACGATGGCCGTCCCTTTGAGTTTCCCGTTGCAGCATGCGTTATGCAAGCTGTCGAGAGGGGTTAGATGACCGCTTCGGGGAAGAACCAGCCCTTGCGGTATTCCTTGTGGATGTACTTGTTGGCCTCGGGCGCGTTGGTGACCTTGAGGTTCGGGCCATCCCAGAGGAGCTTCTTGCCGGTACCCATCTTGAGGGCGACGTTGCCCAGCAGGATGGATTCGGTGAACGGGCCGGCGTAGAGGAAGTTGGACTTGGGGAAGTCCAGGGGCTTCTCGCCCTTGCAGGCCATGAACCACTCTTTGTAGTGGCCGACCGAACGGTCGAGCATCTTGGGCGGCTTGCCGATTTCCTTCATCTTGGCTTCGGGGATGATGCGCGGGCTGTCGCCATAGTCACCGGCGATCATGATGGTCGCCTTGGTGCCGATGAACAGGTTGCCGGTGTCGGGCAGCTTGCGATCGGCTTCGAGCATCTCCGGACGAGCGGGCTTGAGGTTGCCGTCGTACCAGTAGGAGGCAAAGCCGGGGCGGCGGCCACGAGCCGGGTATTCCCACTTGATGACCGACTTGTTGGGGTAGGCGACGCCGGTCGCTTCGCTGGCCTCGAGGACCTCGACGGAGGTCGGATGGCCGGGGTCGAGGGCCCAGAAGATGCCGTCCATGGTGTGGCAGGCCATGTCACCGAGGGCGCCAGCGCCGAAGTCCCACCAGCCGCGCCACTTGAACGGGTAGGTGTCCTTCTTGTAGGGGCGCATGGGTGCAGCGCCGATCCAGGCATCCCAGTTGATGCTATCCGGAACGGTGTCTTGGCCATCGGGGAGTTGCTGCATGCCCTGGGGCCAAATGGGGCGGTTGGTCCAGCTGTGGACTTCCTTGATATCGCCGAGCGCGCCACTGTTGATCCATTCGTAGACCAGGCGCCAGCCTTCGCCGGCATGGCCTTGGTTGCCCATCTGCGTGGCGACCTTGTACTTGATGGCGGCAAGGGCGAGCTGGCGGGCTTCCCAGACGGTGTGGGTCAGGGGCTTCTGGGTGTAGCAGTGCTTGTGGTGCATCATGCCCAGGATCGTCGCCGGGTAGTGATGATGGTCGGGGGTGCCGACGGTGATGGCATCGAATTCCTTGGCCTGCTTATCGAACATCTCACGATAGTCGGTGTAGCCCTTGGCGTTGGGGTAGCGCTTGAGGCAGTTGCCCCAGGCGTTCTTGTCGGCGTCGCAGAAGCAGACGCATTCGGCGCCGAGATTGATGAACTCATTCATCTGAGCGCCACCCATGCCGCCGGTACCGATGTAGGCGATGGTGAGCTTTTCGTTGGGCGAGGCCGACCGCAGGATGGCGGGGCCCGCAGCGAGGGCGGCGCCAGCGAGGGCCGTCTTCTTGAGGAACATTCGACGTGAAGTTGTCATGAGCAATTCTCCTTCAAAGTCAGATGATGGTCCACAAATCTCCACAAATCGACACAAATTGTTTTTCGCCGACAATGTGCGGTCGCGAAATCAACATTTGTGAAGATCCGTGAAGATTTGTGGAGACTTGTGCATTTCCGTTTTAGAGGGTCCAGCCTTTGCGGTACTGACGGCCGTAGAAGGCGAGAGCTTCCTTGGTCTTGATGACGCGCTTGACCGGATCGCATTCGATCTTGAAGCCGACTTCACCGATTTTCTGGGTGATGGCACCCAGGAGCATGACTTCGGTGATGGGGCCGGCGTAGGTGGCGAAGTTGGAACCCGGGGAGTTCCAGGGCTTGAGGCCCTTGCAGGCTTGGAGCCATTCGGGCTTGTGGCCCGGGGAGCGTTCGAGGAGGCGAGGGGGCTTACCGACCTGACGGCGGAAGGATTCGGGGATGAGGGAGGGACTATCGGCGTAATCGCCACCGACGAGGAGCTTGCCCTTGGTGCCGATGAAGAGGGAGCCGCTGCCGGGCAGGTTCTTGTTATCGCGGGAGGCGTCCTTGAGAATTTCCTCGGGGACTTCCGGCTTCATGCCGCCTTCATACCAGTAGGCCTCGAAGCCGGGGCGATTGCCCTTGGCCGGGAAGCTCCACTTGAAGCAGCAGCGGGTGGGGAAGGTTTCGGTGTTGCGGCCTTCGATCTTGACCAGTTCGACGGTGCTGGGGTAGTCGGGGTCCATGGACCAGAAGACGCAATCCCAGGTATGGCAACCCATATCACCGACGGCGCCGCAGCCGAAATCGAACCAGCCGCGCCAATCGAAGCTGTGGAGGTGCTTGTGGTAGTCGCGGAAGGGTGCCGGCCCGATCCAGCAATCCCAGTCGAGGTTGGCGGGGACGGCCTCGGTCGGGGGGCGCTTGGCGATGCCCTGAGGCCAAACGGGGCGGTTGGTCCAGGTGTGGACTTCCTTGATGTCGCCGAGGATGCCGCTGCGGACGTACTCGACGACGATGCGGTTGCCTTCATTGGCATGGCCCATGTTGCCCATCTGGGTGGCGACCTTCTGCTTGGCGGCCGTCTCGGCGAGGATGCGGGCTTCTTCGATGGACCAGGTGAGGGGTTTCTCGGTGTAGCAGTGCTTGCCGTTCTTGAGGGCGTACATGGACGCCGCGGCATGGCTGTGATCGGGAACGGTGACGACGACCGCGTCGATCTCCTTCATGTGGTTATCGAACATCTTGCGGTAGTCGGTGTAGGCCTTGGCGTTGGGGGCCATCTTGGCGATCTTGTCCCAGCGGCCCTTGTCCACATCGCAGTAGCAGGGGCAGGATTCCTGTTCGGCGAGGCCGATGTGGGCGCCGGCCTGGCCGCCGGTGCCGACGAACGCGATGCGGAGCTTGTCCTTGCCCAGGTTTTGAGCGTGGACAATCGCCGGCGCGAAAGCAGCCGCAGCGCCGGTGAGGGCTGCCTGCTTGAGGAACATACGACGCGAAGTACGCGAGGTCATTGCTGTGTTACTCCTTAGGAGGAAGTCATGGGGTTGAGGTACTTCACACAAAAGCACCTGCCCCGATGATGCCCTAATTATCGTCTTCTGAAGAGGATTACTTTGTACAGACTAGATCGTTGCCTCTTCCCACTGTTGTTCGAGGTAGCGGAAGGTCTTGGGGATTTCGACCATGCGGTCGCCGCGGCAGCCGCATTCGAGGCTGCAGTAATCCTGGTAACCGATGCGCTTGAGGCCGATGAAGCCGTCGCGGTAATCGGAGTTGTCCTGGTGAGGCATGGTACGGTTGCGGGTGCGGGTGGCGAGGTGGACGTGGTGGAGGTATTTGCCGGCGGAGATGAAGGCACCCTGATCGCTGGTCTCTTCGAGATGCATGTGATAGAAGTCACCCATCATGGCGATGCCGGGGCTGTTGACGGCGCGGCAGATTTCAGCGGCTTCGGCGAGATTGCGGAGGTACCAGGCTTCGCCCTTGTTGAGGGGTTCGAGGAGCATGCGGCAGTTGCACTTGACGGCGTGCTCGCCGAGTTCGCGGAGG
>JBLNDH010000158.1:0-3651 GCA_050261455.1 Bacillota bacterium | reverse complement strand
AGCTTAAGGCATTGGCAATATTGGGGTCGGACGACTTGGGGGTTGCCCAAGTGGCGGGAGTCGTGGGATTGATATTGACGAGGATGCCCAACTCGGCCTGGGGATTGGTGCGCATCCGGTTGATGATCTCGAGCCAAAGCTGTTCGTCGTTGGTGGGGGTGGCAGCCTGGGCAATCGCGGCCAGCAGAGAGCATACGATGGCGGAAGCCCAAGGAATAGAAGGGGATACTCTCATATAGTTACAGCGTGCTGCGCTGGTCCAACGAGTGGGGCGCAGGCCCTCCGCCAATAATCCAGCTATTGGCGCGTACCGTATGCGAGCTTATCTCACAAATAGCGCAAAGTCCAAGATAAAGCAGAGATTACCAATTAATGGGGGCCCAGTGCGAATTGAAGCGGTGAAGATGGGCGATTGGGGGACCCCAAAGATGATAGGGAAGGTTGGGAAAATGGCCGTTGGGCTGATTGCGCGAGGAAGCTATTCTACGCCCCGGTCTAGAGGGTGTGTCATGCCGATGTAGCGCCCTTTCGGGCGGGAATTATGACGGATGTGTTTGGCCAATCGGTGTTGTCTCGGCGGCAGTTCATGAAGGCTTCGGCGGGGGTCGTCGCCGGGGCTACGCTGGGCAGTTCGCTGCTCTGGGCGAGTCAGCCGGCGGAGGGACTGGTGCAGTTCTCAAACGATTTCCTCCTGGGGACCGCGTCGGCTGCCTACCAGATCGAGGGGGCGTGGAACGAGGATGGCAAGGGCGAATCGATCTGGGATCGCTGGTGCCACACGCACGGGCGGGTCCGTATTCCGGGGGATGTCGCCTGCGATCACTATCACCGCTATCGCGAAGATGTAAAACTTCTTACAGAGCTGGGGGTGAACGCTTACCGTTTTTCGATCTCCTGGCCGCGCATCTTCCCGGATGGCACCGGTCGGCCCAACGCCAAGGGGCTGGCGTTCTACAAAGACCTCGTGCGGCTGTTGCGTGAAAACAACATCAAGCCCGTAGCCACGTTGTACCACTTCGATCTGCCCCAGGCGTTGCAGAACCAGGGCGGCTGGATGAATCGGGACATCGTTGGGCACTTCGAACGTTATGCACGTTACCTGTTTTCCGAACTGGGGGACGATGTTGCCTATTGGATCACGCTTAACGAGCCATGGGTGGCGTGCTTCATGGGGTATGCCTTGGACACGCATCCGCCGGGGTTGAAGGATTTTGGGGCGGCGGCCCTGGCGGCGCACCATTACCTGCTGTCACACGGTGCGGCAGTATGTGCGCATCGAGAGATGAAGCTCAACAGTCAGATCGGGATTGCCTTGGATCTGCCGCCGGCGTATCCGGCATCGGAGTCGGCCGAGGACGTGGCGGCGGCCGAGCGGGACAATCAATCGCATCTGATGTGGTTTTCCGATCCCCTCTTCAAGGGCGAGTATCCCAAGGCGATGTGGGATTGGTATGCGAAGCATGGGATCGTGATGTTCCAGCCGGCGGATGAAGAGATGGCGATTATTCATTCGCCGATCGACTTCGTGGGGTTGAATTACTATTTTGTCGTGCGAATCAAGAACAATCCGAAGGGCTGGTGGCCGTACGAGATGGATCATGTCGATCCGCCCACCGACCCGAACGCGCCGAGCTATCCGCAGGGGTTATATGACCTGTTGATGCGGCTGCATCGCGAGTACCCGGGGATCAAGTTCATGATCACCGAGAATGGGCTGGAAATGGATGACAAGCTCGATGGCACGGGCCAGGTGATCGATGATCAACGGATCGCTTACCTGTATGCGCATCTGCGGGCGCTTCGGCGGGCGATGGATGCGGGCGTGCCGGTGGGGGGGTACTTTGTCTGGTCGTTTCTGGATGACAACGAGTGGGGGCGGATTGGGCGGATGGGGCTGGTTTACGTGGATTTCCAGACGCAGAAACGCACGATCAAAAAGAGCGGGCGGTGGTATCGGGCGGGGATTGAAAAGGGGTTTGTGCTCGAGAATGCCGAAGCGCGAAACTTGAAGAACGAATCAAATTCAAAGTCTGGTTGACCAGCGGCGAGAAAGCCCACGGACTTGGGCATGACGGCGTTCGGACGCAAATGACGCTAGCGGCTCCGAAATGCCGTCAGTGTCGCTCCGAAACACGGCTTTTCGATTTGTTCGATTCGGCCAGCTCGAACCCACGTTCGTCGGAACGAACACGCACGCGTTCGAGGGCCGAAGACGGGGAACTCAGCAGCAAGGCGGCGACGAGGATCAGGGAGATTCGCACTGTTGCCCTATGATACCGATATTCGATAGTGCCGGCGCAAGAGGGCGGGGAGCGAGCCGAGGAGCAGCAAGGACAAGGCTGCGGGTTCGGGGACGGGAATGGCAGGGTGGGTTGCGTCGAGGGGGCCGGTTTGGACGAGGAACGCCGAGTCCATCAGAAAGTAATCGTCTCCATCCACCGTGCCGTCGAAGTTCAGGTCGCCGTTCTGATACCCATGCAGTTGGGAGATGAAGCCGCTGTCCACCAGGAAGTAGTCGTCGCCGTCCACCTTGCCATCGAGGGTCACATCGCCATCCCAGGTATAGATGACGAAGATGGAGTTCAGATCGGCGGGGATGTCGCCGAAGGTTTTGAAGATCGGCTGATCGGTGCCGTCGTTATTGAGCACGACGGCCAGGCCGGTCTGCTCGTTCGCCTGAGCGGCGCTGCTGCTGATGCCGTGGCCTTTCCAGCCGTCGCTGCGGCCGGTTTTGACCTGGTTGGAAACTTGGGCGAGGACCTGCTGGGCGGTCTGGGCGTCGGCCTGGATGATGAGCCGGGAACGGGTGATATCTAAGGTGCCTTCCCAGGCGTCAGGTGAGCCGGCGATGTCCAAGGCATGGATGACACTGGTGGCGGGCGAGGGCGTGGGTTCGAGGGTGGTCAGGGCGCCGGCGGCGATTCGCAGCGTGCCGGCGATGATGCGAGTGGCACTGAGGTTGCCTTGGTCAACCGAGAGGGTGGAGGTTGGGTCCAGCTCGATGGTGCAGTGCAGGAGGCCGGGGCCCTTCTTGGTGAGGTTTTTGCCGGATGCGGCGGTGATTCTCCCGCCGATGTCCAGGCGAGAATCGACAGCAATGTCGATTGAGGCATTGTCCGCCAGGTGAACCGGGGCGGAGATCGTGTGGGATCCCGCATCGACCTGAATGCGCGCATCTTGGCCGGCGTTGTTGAGGATGAGGGAGCCGCCGGAGCCGGGCTCGATGTAGTGGGAATTCTGGTTTCTGAAGTAGATTTCGCCGACGGTTTTGTCGCCATCGAGGGTGATAACGGCGGGGGCGTTGGGGGCGGTGAGTGCACTGGTGAAGTACGCTTTGGCTCCAGGGCCGTTGGGGATGGAGGCGGCGCTCCAGTGGGTGGCATCGCCCCAGGACCCGCCGCCGTCGGTTTGCCACTCGGGTGGGAGGGGGGCGAAGGTGTGGGTGAACTGGCCGGTGGCGGTGAAGGTGCCTTGGCCTGTGGCGCGGACGGTGGCGCCGTATTCATCAACGACGACCTGGTCGAAGTTGACGGGCAGGGTGAGGGTCAGGCCATATGTGGCAGTCTCGCCGGCCAGGGTGGGGGCGGAGATTGCGATGTAACCGGTGCCATCGCCGGGGCCGGTCATGGGCGATTCCCAAAGCTTGATGAC
>JBLNDH010000157.1:0-5775 GCA_050261455.1 Bacillota bacterium | reverse complement strand
ACACGGGCGTTTCCCTGCACAGCACGGACGGACAGACCTGGATCCTCAGCGGCCTGAGCAGTCTCACGCAGGAGGCCGGTACCTATACCCTGACCTTGGTAGCCAAGAATTCGGGCATCGCCGATTTGTCCGGCAATGCCTTGGCAGCCGATGTCCAAGGCAGCTTCACCAACAGCCGCCTGGTCATGGCCGATATCAGCGGCGGACTGTCCCTGCTTAAGGTCAATGGCACAGAACTGCAGATCTATCGGCCCGGACAACTCGCCCGCACGATGCAGCTCAGTGATCTGCGGCAACTCGATTTAGGCGGCATGATCCGCATCGAAGGTCAGCTCGCCACGGCGGGCAAATCTCTCGCCGTTAACATCCACGGAGACGCGCAAAACCCCGCCCTCATCGAGCTGACCGATTCGCAGCAGTGGACAACGCTGACGATGACTGGCCTGACATTCCTTGAGTTCAGCAAACCCGGCAAATACCTGAAGCTTAACTCCCTGGACTTGAGCCCCGATGCCACACTCGATCTGGCCAGCAACGATCTGATTGTCACGGCCACTCCCGAAACCAAGGCGACCACCCTCGCGGCTCTGTCCAATGCCATCAAGTCCGCCCGTGGCGTCGATGGGCAATGGCTCGGCAACGGCCTCACCTCCTCCATGGCCCAGACCAACAACCTGACCGGCCTGGCCATCCTGCTCAATGACCAGGATGGCTCGCCCATCCTCTCCTCCTTTGCCGGCCAACCCGTCACCGAGAACGACATCCTGGTGAAGTACACCTGGAACGGCGATGTGGACCTCAATGGCGTGGTGGACGGGGATGATTACTTCCTGATCGATGCCGGCTTCATCTCCGGGATGGATCAGTATCGCAACGGCGACGTGGACCTGAACGGGGTGATCGATGGCGACGACTACTTCCTGGTGGACTCGGCCTTCATCTCGCAGAACGGTGTATTGGCGGGCAAAAGAGTGCGGCCAGTGCAGGAGTTGTTCTCGGTCAAGCGTTTGTTGTGATGGGATGCCGATGTGAGTTGGCGGAGCGATGAGGGGGCAACGGGGGGATGCACGCGGTGTATTCAAGCGTGAAGAGTCTTGCCAGGGCGGCACGGAAATCGCCTGCAGGCCAGTAAAGGAGCGATGAGCATGTCTAATCGGTACACGCGACGCATGTTTTTGAGGAGTGGAGCGGCCTTGGCCGCGGCGACGTCGATGGCGGGGGTGTTGGGGAGGCCTTATGCGATGGCACAGGCGGCGAGGGCGGGTAAGCTGAATGTAGCGGTGATCGGTGCCGGCGGCATGGGTGGGTACAGCGTCGACTGTGCACTGCAGGAAAATCTGGTGGCGCTGGTGGATGTCGATGACAACACGATTGCCAGCGTCATGAAGGACAAGGTCAAGGAGCAGGCTAAGCCGAGGATTTACTACGATTATCGCAAGATGCTCGACGAATGCCACAAGGATATCGATGTGGTGCTGATCGCGACGCCGGACCATAACCATGCTCCGGCGGCCATCCGGGCGATCGATCTGGGCAAGCATACGTTCTGTCAGAAGCCCGTGGCCCACAACATTCGCGAGTGCTATATCCTGGCCAAGGCGGCGAAGGAGAAGAGGGTGCTCACGCAGATGGGCAACCAGGGGCAGTGCAGCGAGGTGATGCGGCGGCTGACGGAGTATGTGCAGGCGGGTGCGGTGGGGAACATCGTCGAGTCGCACACGATTCTGGGGCGCAATTTCGGTGGCAACGGTGGACGGCCGGAGACCAAACCGGTGCCGAAGGGATTGCACTGGGATGAGTGGATCGGCCCGGCACCGTATCGGGAGTATCACGAGGGGTTGCATCCGTTCAACTGGCGTTCGTGGCGGGCGTTTGGCACGGGCACGATCGGCGACATGGCCTGCCACAACATCAACCCGGTGTTCTGGGCGTTGAAGCTCGGGGAACTCAAGCGGTTCACCGTTACGTGCCTCAATCGCACCGGCGGCAGCGACGAGATGTATTCGCAGGATAATGTCGTTGTGTATGACATCCCTGCACGCTTCAACATGCCGGCGGCGAAGGTTTATGTTTACGACCACGAGGGGCTGAAGCCGGAAATCATGAAGGAGACGGAGAAGAAGTACGATCGCAAGTTTGGCGAGTTTACGCTCTTCATCGGCGAGAAGGGGATGATCGGCAGCGATTCGCGTATTCTGCCGGAAGAGCAGCATAAGCAGTTCCCGGCGCCGCCGAAGACGATTCCGCGTGCCCATGGCGGGCCGATCGAGGATTTGTACTACGCGATTCGGAACAACGGCACGCCGTGCTCGAACTTCGTTGATGCGGCGGCGCCGTTGACGGCATTTGCCCTGGCGGGGCATCTGGCCCAGTTTGCCGGCGTGGGCAAGAAGGTCGAGTGGGATGTGGAGAAGATGCAGTGCACGAACATCCCGGAGATCAACCGGTACGTTGGCCGCGAGTACCGCAAGGGGTGGGAAGTGGCGTAACGGGATAGGTTGGCTGGAGAATATCAGCGGGTGGCAATCGATGCCACCCGCTGTTTGTTGGGTGAGAGATAATTGCGGCGATAGTGTCCAACCGAAAGAGGATCCGGGTCGTCGCGTAGCTCCGAACCCGGCGTGGGAAGAGGGGAGCAGATTCTATGGGGTTGGGGTCCGGCTCGCCCTTCTGTGAAGCTCAGTGTGTTTGCCCGTCCCCGTTTTCGCCGCCGCGGGTCGCTTCGACTTCGGCGAGCGTCTCTTCGCGATGGGTCTGCTCGAGGTGGCCGGCGTGGGTGTGGCCTTCGTAGTGCGAGGCGAAGAAGGGGATGCGGTTGAGGATCTTTTCCTGGAAGACTTCGAGGTAGAGGTAGAGCGCGGGGGTAACGAAGAGGGTGATGAGCTGGCTGACCAGCAAGCCTCCGACGATGACCAGGCCCAGCGGGCGGCGGCTGGCGCCATCAGCGCCCCAGCCGAGTGCGATGGGCACCGCGCCCATGACGGCGGCCAGGGTTGTCATCATGATCGGGCGGAAGCGGTCCATGCTGGCGTCGTGGATCGACTGCATGGCGGTTTCACCTTCGGCCACGCGCTGGATGGCGAAGTCTACGATCATGATGCCATTCTTCTTGACGATGCCCATGAGCATGAACAGGCCAATGAAGGCGTAGAGGGAAGCTTCTTCGCCGAAGAAGTGGAGTGCCGCCAGGCCGCCGACCATTGCGGTGGGCAGCGTCGAGAGCACGGTGATGGGGTGGATGTAGCTTTCGTACAGGATCGCCAGGATCACGTACATGACGAAGATGGCCAGGACCATGAGGATGGTCAGGCTTTGGATGGTGTCGCGGAAAGTGAGGGCTTCGCCTTGGAACTCGCCGCGGATGTAGGAGGGGACGATTTCTTTCGCGACGTCCTCGATATGCTGCACGGCATTGCCGATGGGCACGCCGGGGATGAGGTTGAAGTTGAGGGTGACGCTGGTGAACTGGTTGAGGTGGTTCACCGCCTGCGGGCCGAGGGTGGGTTCCCAGGTGGCGACGGCCGAGAGGGGCACGAGGTTCTTGCCATCATCGCTGCGGACGTAAAGCAGGCGGAGGTCCTCCGGGTGCTTGCGGTCGGGGTCGGTGATCTCGAGGATGACCTGGTATTGGTCTTCGGGCTTTTTGATCAGGTAGATGTAGTTCTGGCTGTACGCGTTACGCAATAGCGCTTCGATGCGATATGCGGAGACGCCATAGCTGGCGGCCTTATCGCGGAGGATGTTGATCTTCAGGCGCGGGGTGCTGCGGTAGAGGTCGGAGAGGATGGTGGCGAAGATTCGGCCCTGGTCCTGTTGGAGGCGGCCGAGGAGCTTTTCGCTGGTTTCGTAGACTTCGTTGGGTTTGATGCCCGAGAGGGTATAGGAGAACTGGCCGGTCTGGTTGGCGGCAGCGCCGGTGGAGATCTGGAGGACGGGGCTGGGCTGAAGGACACCGAAGGCGCCCTGAAGGCGCATTGCGATGCCGCCCATGAGCTGGCCGGCGACGGCCTGGATGGGAGGGCGCTTATCGGGGTCATCGAGGAAGGCCAGCATGAAGCCTTGGTTGGAGGCGAGGAACTGGCTGATGCCGCTGGCGGTGAAGGTCATTCGGACGCATTCATTGGTATGGAGGGCATCCTCGGCGGTCTGCTGGTACTGATGCATCTGGTCAGGGCTTGTGCCTTCCTGCGCGATCAGCATGCCGTGAATGAACGAGCTGTCGCCGATGGGGAGGAATGCCTTGGGCACGACCCTGAGCAGGTAGATGGTGCCCGCCATGCAGATCAGCCAGATGAAGGCGGAAATCCAGCGATGGCGAAGGAAGAACCAGAGGGAGTGGCCATAAACGCCGAGGACGCGTTTTTCGATGCCGCCGATGATGCGTTCGACGAAGGTCTTACGGGTGCCGTGCCCTCGCTGGCCGAGCAGGCGGGCACACATCAGCGGAGTTAGTGTCAACGAGACGACACCGCTGGCAACGATCGCCACGACGATGGTGACGGCGAATTCGCGGAAGATGCGGCCGACCAGGCCGGTCATGAACAGCAGCGGGAGGAAGACGGCTGCCAGGGACAGGGTCATCGACAAGATGGTGAAGCTGATTTCCTGGGCACTGTTGATGGCGGCCTGGAGCGGCTTTTCGCTGTATTGCTCCATTCGCCGGACGGTGTTTTCCAGGAAGACGATGGCGTCATCGACGAGGAAGCCGATGGCGAGGGTGAGGGCCATCAGCGAGAGGTTGTCGAGGCTGTAGCCCAGGACATTCATCACGATGAAGGTCAGGAGCAGGGAGAGGGGCAATGCGACGACGGGGATGAGGGTGTCGGTGGCGCGGCCGAGGAAGGCGAAGATGACGATCACCACCAGAACGAACGCGATGTAGAGGGTTTCCTTGACATCGTTGACGCTGTTGACGATCGACTGAGAACGGTCATAGATCGGGATGAGCGACACGGAGGCGGGGAGCTGCTGGATGATCGAGGGTCCCAAGGCCTTGACGGCATTGGCGACCTCGACGGCATTGGAGCCGGCCTGGCGGAAGACGGCCAGGACGACGGTGGCCTTGGGCACTTCGTGGCCACGAACCCAGAATCGCATGCTGACGCGTTCATCCTGGACAGAATCGCGCGCCGTGGCGACATCCTTGAGGTAGATCGGCGAGCGATCCTTCATGCCGATGATGAGGTTGTTGTAGGCGTCGGCGTTATCGAGCTGGCCTTGGGGTTGGAGGAGGAAGGTGCGGTTGGGGCCATCGATCTGGCCGGCACCTTGGTAGCTGGTGCCTTGGCGAATGGCGGCGGCGAGGTCGTCCACGGACATTTCGCGGGCGGCCAGGGCGGAGGGATCCGCCTTGATGCGGACGGCGGACTTGGTGCCATAGACCGCCACCTGGCTGACGCCGCTCAGGATGCTGATGCGCTGGGCGACCTGGGTGTTGGCCAAGTCATACAGCTGACCCTGCGTCAAGCTATCGCTGGTCAACGCCACATAGAAGATGGGCTGATCGTTGGGATTGGTCTTCGTGAAGGTGGGGGGGCTGGGCAGATCGACAGGGAGGCTTCCGGTGGCGCGACTGATCGCGGCCTGGACGTCGGTAGCGGCGGCGTCGATGCTCTTGGACAGGGCGAACTGAAGGGTAAAGCTGCAGAAACTCTGCGTGCTGCGGCTGGTGATTAACTCCAAGCCGGGGATCTGCATGAACTGCCGCTCCAGAGGTGTCGCGATGTTGGCGGCGACGGTGTCCGGGCTAGCCCCGGGATAGCCGACGCTTACCTG
>JBLNDH010000156.1:0-4849 GCA_050261455.1 Bacillota bacterium | reverse complement strand
TCAACGAGAAGTTCGTGATGGCGGGGGATGCGGCACTGCGGGCGGCGAGCCCGATTCGCAAGGTACCCAAGTATGCGATGGCGCCGCAGGATGTTGACGTGCTGCTGCTGAGCGATCTTCAGGAGATTGACGGCGAGGGGAACTTTGCCCGGATGAATCGGGATTTGAACTATCGGGGGCGGGCGCTGACGCTGGGCGGGGTGGCGTATCCGACGGGGCTGGGGGCGCAGCTTGTCCGCGAGGCGCCGAGCTTCGTGGAATTCAATATTGCGCCGGGGCCATGGCGGCGGCTGCGCGGGGTCATCGGGATTGAGGTCAAAGCCAATTGCTCGGCTTTGGAGAAAGAGCGCACGAGCGTGACGTTCATCGTGCGCGGGGATGGGAAAGAGCTGTTTCGCTCGGCGGCATTTCGTGTAGACTCCGGCCCGAAGGAAATTGATGTGGATGTGACGGGGGTGCGGCGGCTGCGGTTGGAATTGACCGGCGAGGGGCGGTTCAATGCGGCGACGTCGTGCGATTGGTGCGGGGCGAGGCTGGAGCGGCAGTAGCCTCGGGCGGCGAGGGGTGGCCTTGGGTGGGGCACGCACGCCGTATCGAGAAGATTGCGGGTTGTTTGCTGCATCGAGGTGGACAGGGGGTATAGTAGGGTTGAGGCAAGCAAAAAGGGGACTTTCCTTGCTGACGGCCCGAATCAGTTGACCGCCAAAAGGGGCGGTTGTCGGCGTGCGGCAGGGGATAGCCCAAGACCGTATCAACCTACCTGGAGGTTCTATGGGAAGGACGCGGATTCCACAGACGTGGCTGGCTCAAAATGCGCAAAGGCGGCAACATGGGCAGAGGCGGAGGGATCGGCGAGCGCTGCGTGCGGGGATCGGGCCCTGTATCGAGGGCCTGGAAGAGCGGCGGCTGCTGTCGGCGGTGATGGTGAAGGATTTGGATTCGACGCCTACGGGGTCGGATCCGAACAATCTCATTGATGTAAACGGTACGGTGTTTTTTACCGCCGATGACGGCATTCATGGGCGGGAATTGTGGAAGACCGATGGGACGCCTGGCGGGACGGTGTGCGTCAAGGATATTGAGCCTTCGGTGTCCTCGCCGAAGTTCCTTGCATTCGCTCGAGGGAATGGAGCCCTGTTCTTTGTAGCTCGCACGAGTGATGGGACGAGGCTATGGAAGAGCGATGGCACTGATGCCGGGACGGTGGCGATTGCCAGCATTCGGTCGGATGTGGGTGCGTTCGAGGAACTGGGTAACATCGTCAGTATCGATAGCGATTTGTACTTCATTGCCAGATTCTGGGAGGGGGGGACTGGGCGGATGGTTGAGCAGTTGTGGAAGAGCGATGGCACGGCCGCGGGTACGGGCGCAGTGAAGACGTTCCAGTCGTATGCTTATACCACCAATCCTCCGGCACAACTGACCAGCGTTGATGGCACGTTGTTTTTCGCGTGCGCCGATGCGGAGCATGGTGCGGAACTGTGGAGGAGCGATGGCACGGATGCCGGCACAACGATGGTGGAGGACATCAATCCGGGGGCCGGGGGATCTTCGGTCACGAATCTGACTGTGGTTGGCAAGAGGGTGTACTTCTCAGCGTCCGATGGTGTCCATGGGCAGGAACTCTGGATGAGCGATGGCACAGAAGCGGGGACGAGCCTGGTTCAGGACATTAATTCCGGAAGCGGTGATTCGAGCCCAGCGAAGTTGTGCGCAGTCGGCAATTCGCTCTACTTCGTTGCAAATGACGGGGCCAATGGCGTGGGGGTGTGGAAGACGGATGGTGCGCCCGGTGGCACGAGCCTGGTAAAGGATCTTAGCCCAAGCAGTTGGTATCCGGATGGCACGTACATTGACCGTACGCAGCTTGTGGCGTTTGGCGAGACATTGATTTTTACTGCGATAAATGAGAGCGGAGGGACTAGTGCGTTGTGGCGCAGCGATGGAACATCCCAAGGCACTGAGAAGATATCGCCTCTCTCTTTCCCTTGGAGTGTATCCAAGGCCGACGCGGTGGTCATGAACGGCAAGCTTTACTGCGTTGATAGTTCGGGCTGGTTGTATGTCACCGATGGGACGTCCGCTGGGACCGTTGTGCTCGCGAATCAGGGGCCTGGGGCGGATCCCATGGACCATTGTGAGAGGCTGACGGCAAGCAACGATCGACTGGTCTTTGTCGGGACGGACAGCGTCAATGGCAGTGAATTGTGGACCAGCGATGGCACCGGTTCGGGCACCAAGCTTGTCAAACGCATTAACCAGACGACCCAGAACGGTACGCCAACTCATCTTGCGGCGTTGGGTGACGTGGTCCTCTTTGATGCATACTCCGATTCTCCGTCGAGTCACGAAATCTGGAGGAGCGACGGCACAGCGGCGGGGACGGTGCGGCTTTTCAACAATTACATTGCGGGCAGTGTTGTGAGCGATGGGCATTTTGCGTACGTGCCGACGTATAACACGCTATGGGTAACCGATGGGACGGCAGCGGGCACCCGCATGCTGTGGAGTGGCACTTCGAACGCCAGGGATCTAACCTTGGTCAACGGTCGACTATTTTTCATTGCGAAAGGTACTTCGAACTCGCTTGCATTGTGGACCAGTGATGGCACGCCGGAGGGCACGAGGCTGCTCCGGGATATTGAGTCTGACGCATGGCTGTCGGATGCTGCGAAGTTCGTCGACGTGAATGGGACGCTCTACTTCACGGATTGCGCGAATGTGTTTGCCGATGGTACTGGGCAGTACGGGCACCTTTGGAAGAGCGATGGGACGCCGGAGGGAACCGTTCAGGTTAGCAGTGTCCTGGTTCCCTATACTCAGGCTTTGCCGGCATTGGCCAATCGCAACGGAACGCTCTTTTTCCTCGGCTATAGCGGAGACAATACCTGGGCGCTTTGGAAGACCGATGGGAGCACCGCGGGAACGGTGATGGTCAAGGATTTGGGTGGGGTCTGTCCCGCGTATTTGGTGAATGTCGATGGCACGCTCTTGTTCGGGGGCGCCCATTGGGCGACTGGCGGGTACAGCCCTGACGGGCCAGGTGTAGTCTGGAAGAGCGATGGCAGCACCGAGGGGACGGTCCGCATCAAATCGTTCGGGAACGCGGATCGCGTTGGGCGGTTTGGTCCTTGGGGATTTACGAGCCTCAATGGCCGGGCGGTCTTTGTCGCAAATGATGGGGTTCATGGTGAGGAACTCTGGGTGACCGATGGGACAGAAACGGGAACGGTGATGCTGAAGGACATTTTCCCCGGGTCTTGGGGAGCGTCCATCGAGGAACTTACACGCGTCGGCGATGTCGTTTTCTTCTCAGCAGTCGGTGCGAACGGTAGTGGGGTATCCGACCGCGAGTTGTGGCGGACCGATGGCACGCCCGACGGGACGGTCGTGGTGAAAGACGTCATTCCCGGTATTAGAGGCTCCGATCCGCACGAGTTGACCAACGTCAATGGGACTCTGTTCTTTGCTGCCGACGATGGAATTCACGGGACGGAGCTTTGGGTGGTGGCCCCGCCAATTGCCGATGCGGGTGGACCCTATGTCGGAGTGGTTGATGACGCGGTGAGGCTCAATGCGTGGGGCAGCTCGGATCCTGATCCTAATGAGATGCTTGCGTACACCTGGGATCTGGATGGTGACGGGGTTTTCGGTGAGACGGGAAAGAATGCTGCCAGGGGTGAGGAGACCGGCACGTTGGTTGGATTCAGTACGTGGGGTGCGCAACCTGGCACGTACACCGTGCGTGTGCGTGTGACGAACACGGCTGGGCTTTCCAGCGTTGCCACGTCTACGGTGACTGTGCTGGACAGCGCGGTGGCGGGAACAGCAGGCGATGATGAGTTTGTGCTCCGGAAGGACCTTGTTGGGAATACGCTTGTCTATCGAAGTGGATCGGATGTGCCGCCGCTTGTCGTCCCAAATAAGTGGACCGGAACCCTGCGCATTGCCGGCAACGGCGGGCATGACGTTCTCCGGATTGACTGCTCTAACGGTGATCCTCTGGACTTCCAAACGCCTTTGGCCACGCTGCGGATCGAATCCGGCTCTGTTCAGGTTCAGATGGTTAATGGGCCCAAGGTTCTGCGGATCGCCAATCTATCGTTTGGCGAGGGAGCTTCGTTGGATTTGGGCGACAACCTGCTCGTCAGCCCGTTTGTGAGCGGGGATCCTGAGAAGTTGATCGACAAGCTTACCGGTTACGTTCGGTCGGCGTACTCCGATGCCGAGCATCGTTGGCAAGGGCCGGGCTTGACCAGTTCGCTGGCTCAACGCGATCCGCGTATGGGGTTGGCTGTAGTTCCTAATCGACTGGAGGATGGCCAACTGCTCGATCCGAGCGTGGATGCCAACGCGGTCCTGGTCAAATGCACCCTGAACGGCGATGTGAACCTCGATGGAAAGGTGGACGGGGACGATTACTTCCTGGCGGACAGCGGCTTCCTCACCCAAGCGGAGGGCTATCGCAACGGCGATCTGAACTACGACGGTAAGGTGGACGGAGACGACTACTTCCTGATTGACTCGGCGTTCATTGGGCAGGATGCGACGCACGCCGGGGCGGTGGCGGCGGTTGCGTGGGGTCATCGGCATTGAGGTGCAAGCCAATCCGCCGGCGATTGAGAAGGAACGGACGAGCGCCACGTTTATTGTACGCGGGGATGGCAAGGAGGTGTTTCGTTCGGCGCCATTTCGTGTAGACTCCGGCCCGAAGGAAATTGATGTGGATGTGACGGGGGTGCGGCGGCTGCGGTTGGAACTGACGGAGGGGCGATTCAACGCGGCGACGTCGTGCGATTGGTGCGGGGTGAGGCTGGAGCGGCAGTAGATGGGTTCTGCCCACGAACAG
>JBLNDH010000155.1:0-5602 GCA_050261455.1 Bacillota bacterium | reverse complement strand
CCGCGAACGCATCAACCCACCCCGCGGCGGCGAATCCGACGCCAAACGCATCGTCTACCAGGCGGCTCCCGGCGAGAAGGTCGAGATCAAAGGCTCCGAAGTCATGAAGAACTGGGTGAAGGTTCAGGGCGACGTCTGGAAGACGACGCTGTCCAACTCCTTCTTCGGCAGTTTCAATCCCTATAGCGACCGCATCCACGGCGACTGGTTCGATCCCAAGGGCCGGGAGCATCACACGGGAGCCGTGTATCTCAACGGCGAGTGGCTGATCGAAGCGGCCAAACTGGACGAAGTGCTGATGCCCGCAGGTACCGCCCCGGCGTGGCTTACCCGGGCGGGGCAGCAATATCTGCTGAACGTCGCGTGGTTGCGCCCCGGCAAGGATGCCGCCAACGCCGGCCGGATTCCCGCGACCGGCTTTGTGGCCAAGAACGGTACGCAAAATGCGCCGTGCTCGGAGGGTGGGGAGTGCATTGGGTTCATTGAGCATGGGCACTGGGTTCGGTATGAGCGGGTGGACTTTGGCCCTCGCACCGAAGAGTTGGAGATTCGCGC
This sequence comes from Bacillota bacterium, assembly GCA_050261455.1. Classification (GTDB taxonomy): domain Bacteria; phylum Planctomycetota; class Phycisphaerae; order Tepidisphaerales; family Tepidisphaeraceae; genus JAPLNB01. Next base: position 5,047 of record JBLNDH010000155.1, on the reverse strand, counting down.
CGCCTCGGAATCCGATGGCGGGATCATCGAGATTCGTCTCGACACGCCGGATGGGGATCTTCTGGGCACTTGCTCGGTCCCAAACACGGGTGGGTGGCAATCGTGGTCCTCTTTCCATGCCAAGATCAAGCCGCTCAGCGGGGCCAAGACGATCTGCCTGGTCTTCAAACATGCGAAGCCGGCCACGCTGAATGCCCCCTTGTGGTTTGCCCAGGTGGACGCAACGAATACCACGATCTGGGCGCAGTTCCCGGGTGTGAATCCGAATGAACAACTGGTCGAGATCAACGTGCGCCGGACGGTCTTCTACCCGGACAAGCCAAACCGCAATTACATCACCGTGCGCGGCTTTGTCCTGCGGCATGCGGCGACGCCTTGGGCACCGCCCACGGCCGAGCAGATTGGTCTGATTGGGACGCACTGGAGCAAAGGCTGGATTATCGAGAACAACGTGGTCAGGCACTCGATCTGTTCGGGCATCGCGCTCGGGAAGCACGGCGACGAGTACGACAACACCTCTGCCAATACCGCCGAGGGCTACGTCAAGACCATCGAGCGTGCGCTGAAGAGGGGCTGGAACAAGGAAACCATCGGCCACCACATCGTCCGTAACAACACCGTCTCGCATTGCGAACAAGCGGGCATCGTGGGCAGCCTAGGCCCCATCTTCAGCGTCGTCACCGGCAACACCATCCATGACATCCACGTCCGCCAGCTCTTTGGCGGCGCCGAAATGGCCGGCATCAAGTTCCACGGCGCCATCGACACCGAAATCAGCCATAATCACATCTATCGAACCTGCCAGGGGCTCTGGCTGGACTGGATGGCGCAGGGAACGCGTGTCTCGGGCAACCTGTTCCACGATAACGGCTGGCAGGACGTGTTCGTTGAAGTGGATCACGGGCCATTTCTGTTTGACAACAATTTCCTCCTGTCCAAGACCAGCCTGCTGAGTATGTCCGAGGGCGGCGCCTATGTTCACAACCTGATCGCGGGTCGCATCGTGCCTCGTCCGGAGCTCAGTCGCGAAACCCCGTTCCACCCGGCGCACTCGACGGCCGTTGCGGGATTGCGCAACATTGTCGGCGGCGATGATCGCTTCTATAACAACCTCTTTGGCGGCGGCGATGGACTGGTTGCCTACGACACCGCGAAACTGCCACCTTGGATGGGCGACAACGTGTTCCTCAATGGCGCCAAGCCGTCGAAGTACGAAAAGGACCCGCTGGTCAAAGCGGATGTCGATCCGGCGATCAAAGTAGTGGAGAAGGCCGACGGCTGGTATGTGGAAATGAAGTTTGACAAAGGCTGGATTGCGGCGAGGACACGCCAACTGGTGACCACCGAGCTGTTGGGCAAGGCGTCGATTCCCAATCTGCCCTATGAACGACCCGACGGCACGCCGATTCGGGTGAACAGCGACCATCTGGGCAGGCCTCGCAATGAAGCGAATCCAACTCCCGGTCCGCTAGAGGCTCCGGGCACAGGAACACTCGCCGTGAAAGTGCGGTAGATCTGCTCATCCGATGGGTGCGAAACGATCCGGAACAAACCGCTGTGGCCAGCCGAGAGCTGCGGCTCTATACCACAACGTGTTCGACCGACTATCGTATCTATACCGTGATACACTATTGGGTGTATCGGCTGTGGGCCCTGCGTGGCAGAATAGGGCGTACGATCAGCCGCCGCACGCTAGCAGTAGGTCTGCATTTCCAGACAGAGGTACCATCATGAGGCTTGCAGGCTTGTTCATTGCGGTCGTCGTATTAGTGGATGTTATGTGCTTTGCGGCGGATCCGAGTCCTTCCGCACGTCCCGCCAAAGAGGTTTACTTGCGTCTGGCGGGCGAGGCCGAGGCGAACCTGCAGAAGGAAATCCTCGACAAGTGGTTCCCTGCGGCTGTCGATGAGCAGGGCGGCGGTTTCTTTGAGAACTACGGGAATGACTGGACTCGGGCAGCTGGCACTGATAAGAGCCTGGTCTACCAGAGCCGCCTGACTTGGACCTCGGCCCAAGCGGCCCAGCGTTTCCCGGCCAAGGCCGAGATGTACCTGGCGATGACCCGGCGCGGTGCGGCCGTGCTTGCTGATAAGCTCTGGGACAAGCAGCGCGGCGGCTTTTACTGGTCCGTAGATGCTTCCGGCCGGCCGAACCAGGATGGCGCTACGCAGAAGCATGTCTACGGCATCTCCTTCGGCATCTACGCTCTGGCAGCCAGCTATCAGGCTACCAAGGACCCAGCCGCGCTCGATTTGGCCAAGAAGGGCTTCCGCTGGCTGGACGAGCACGCGCACGACAACGTCAACAAGGGGTACTTTGAGACCCTCAGCCTCGAGGGCAAACCCGTGTTTCCCCCCAGCAACGTCGTCGGCGCCCGCGGCGAGCAGAAATCCATGAACACGAGCATCCACGTGCTCGAAGCGTTGACCGGCCTGTATCATGTTTGGCCGGACCCGGCCGTTAAAGCCCGCGTGCAGGAGATGTACGAGATCTGCCGCGACAAGATCTATTCCGATCCCGGGTATCTGACCATGTTTCTCACGGCCGACTGGCAACGCATCCCTGGTCAGGACTCCTTTGGGCATGATGTCGAGGCCGGGTATCTTCTCGTGGAGGCAGCCGAGGCCTTGGCCCAAGGCGAAGACCCCCGCGTCTGGAGGGCTGCGAGAAACCTGGTGGATCATGCGCTGCAGTATGGTTGGGATGAGCAACGTGGCGGCCTGTACGATCTGGGAAATATGAACGCTGAGGGTGTGGTCATCGGAGGCCTACGCACCGAGAAGATCTGGTGGGTTGAGGCCGAACACCTCAATGCCCTGCTCATGCTTCACGAACACTTCGGCAAGCAAACACCCGTTTACTGGAATGCCTTTCTCAAGCAATGGGACTTCATCACGAAGTTCCAGGTTGACCGTGTCAACGGTGGCTGGTATCCGACGGTGCATGAGGACGGCACTCCTGCCAGCCAGGTGAAGAGCGATCGCTGGACCGAGTGCTATCACCAGGGCCGGGCGATGCTGAACGTCTCCGTGCAACTTCGCCGGTTGGCGGAAGCGGCTTCTGCCTTCGGCGGACAAGCCACTGGCTCGCAGCGGCCCTGAGTCAACCCTCAGGCTCCGCCATCGTCTCTACAGCCCGCGCCAGCCTGCACGCCAACGGCGGTGGAGGGATCCTATGTTTATTGTTTCGCCAGATAACCTGGACTGTCGCGACTAAGACGTTGTGCTTGAGCGTTTGCCATTGCACCCCATGGTGGTCGGCCAGTCGCTGCGACAGTAAACCCTACCGCGTAGTGTAAACCAAACGCCCGACCGAGCGGGGCTCGAGCCCCGGCGGAAATGTTCTGCTTTCCTCGCTGTTTTCCTTTGCTTCGGCACGCGATATGCCACCATCGGCGCACTGCGTGGTCTGCGCGGGCTCGCGACTGTCCTGAATAGTCATTGAAGGAGTTGCGTCATGCTCGGCCTTCCTGTCCTCCGCTCGCTACTTCCCTCCACCGATGGTCCTACACGCCGGCCACAACCTTATAGCCCGCGCACACTCGACAAGCACGGGCGTATTCGCGGTGCGACCGTGACTGAAAGCATCTGTCCTTACTGCGCCGTTGGCTGTAGTACACTCGTCTACACCAAGGGCAATCAGGTCATCGACATTGAGGGCAACCCGAAGAGCCCCATTAACGAGGGGACGCTCTGCCCCAAGGGCGCCAATACGTTTCAGCTTCACCATAACCCTCACCGCGTCAAACAGGTGATGTGGCGTGCTCCTTATTCGACGAAGTGGGAACTCAAGCCCCTGGCTTGGGCTATGGATCGGGTTGCGCATCTGGTGAAGGAAACCCGTGACCGCGGGTACCGCGAGAAGAACGACAAGGGCGAGCACGTCAACGCCGTCTTCAACATCGGTTCGCTTGGCGGTGCGACGATCGACAATGAGGAGAATTACCTCATCAAGAAACTCCTCGGTGTTGGCCTCGGCATTGTCTCAGTCGAAAACCAGGCCAGGATATGACACAGCGCCTCGGTGCCCGGTCTGGGCGCCTCTTTTGGACGCGGTGCGGCGACCACCAACCAGCAGGACTTGGCCAACAGCGACTGCATCCTCATCATGGGCTCGAACATGGCCGAAGCCCATCCGGTGGGGTTCCGTTGGCCGATGAAGGCCCGGGAGAAGGGAGCACAACTGATTCACGTTGATCCGCACTTCAGCCGGACCAGCGCGATGTGCCAGACGTATGTCGCTACTCGTGCCGGCGGCGACATCGCATTTATTGGCGGGATTATCAACTACATTCTCACCCACGACAAATGGTTCAAGGAGTACGTCCTCCATTACACGAATGCTTCGACCATCATCCAGGAAGGGTTCGAGGACACTGAGGATTTGGCCGGCATCTTCAGCGGCTACGACAAGGATGATCGCAGCTATCACGCCGAGGAAGGTCACTGGGCGTATGAGGGATCGGTTTCGGCCGGGGAGGGACCAAACGTCAGCGAAGGCGAGCGCATGCCTCCCGAGCAAGGGCCGGGTGGATCGGGCCAGACCGGCGCGGGTGATCGTGAGAAACCTGGTGCCGACCTTAGCGGGGGTATGCACGGCTACGGGTTGATGGGGGGCGGAAGTGGTCGGGTATACAAGCGGTCCAACCCGACCACGCCGCCGCCAGGAGGACAGATCCAGAAAGATCCGACGCTCCAGCATCCTCGGTGCGTGTTCCAACTGCTCAAGAAGCACTTCGCGCGATACACGCCGGAACTGGTCTCGCAGGTTTGTGGGTGCAAGCCGGAGGAGATGATCAAGGTCGCGGAGCTCCTTTGCCAGAACAGCGGTCGGGAGCGGACGAGCTGCATCGTTTACGCAGTCGGGTGGACGCAGCACACGACCGGAGTGCAGACAATCCGGGCGGCGGGAATCATCCAATTGCTCTTGGGGAACATCGGCCGGCCGGGCGGGGGGATCATGGCGATGCGCGGGCACTCGACAATCCAGGGATCGACGGACATTCCGACGCTGTACGACCTTTTGCCGGGGTATCTGCCGCAGCCAT
>JBLNDH010000154.1:0-8018 GCA_050261455.1 Bacillota bacterium | reverse complement strand
GTACCCCGGCGTCCGCGGCACCGCCGTGATCTCCATGTACCCGATGATCTCCCGCACCTTCAGGATCTCCAGCCCGTACTCCTCCTTGCCCAAGGCAAAGGTCAAGTACTTGCCGCCACATGCAGGCACAGTGCCGCCTGCCGCAGCCGATGAGCCGACACCCATAAGTGTTCTCCTTCGGTCGCCCCAAAATGGACCGGTAACAGTGATTATGTCCTGGCTGCGAGTCCCCTTGCGGCTATACGCAAGTCTACGCACGGGCTTAACGTGATGGTGCCCGACCGTGCCAGTGCCTTAACGGCATTCCTTGTTTCGGCAAAAAAGAGGCACGCCATCTCGCAATAGGCATCGTTCTGCTATTTAGGCAATTTCCAGTAATTTATCGAGAAATGATTCACGTATTCAACTATTTACATGCAACGGCATGCAACTTCTTTCACAGCACATACAAGAAATCCCAGGGATGTAAATCCCTGGGATTTTGGATGTCGATCAGAATCCCCCCCGAGCCGCGGGCAGGTCGGTTTACCGCCGGGCCGTGTCCTTCATGGCGCGGACGACTTCTTCGCTGACGCCGGCGTCGCGTAGTTCGTTCTCGTCGGCAGCGGTGATATTGAAGATGGTGCCGCTGCGTTCGATGCGGTCGATGATGACCTCATCCTTCGTGCCCTGGTCCGTCCACTTGATCACGTCGTTCTTGGTCACACGCTGGCTTGGAGCGGCCGCAGGGGCCGGGGCGGCGTAGCGGTCCTCGCGGGTGGCGCGGACGGCGTTGCGATCGCGTTCACGCTGGTCCGCCTTGTCCATCTCGTTACCGACGAGATAGCCACCCAGTGCACCCACGGCGCCACCGATCAGGGCACCTTCGCCGGCCCGGGCATGCGACATGCTGCCGATGCCCGCCCCCAAGGCGGCACCGCCGGCTCCGCCGACCAATGCCCCGGTTTGGGCTTTGGTTTCGCAACCGGCCAAGCTCAGAGTCAATACTGCAACGAGCAGAGTACTACCAATGCCTGTCAGGCTCTTGTACATACCTTGATCTCCGTTCATCAATCCATGATCTGCCCCCCCGCATGGGCCATCATTATAACCGATCTCGTGGATATGTCCCACCAGAGTTTACCCGCCACAAGCTGTTATCGCGCAGCATGTTACATCACGCAAGCCAATCGAGCTAGCGAGAGTTTACCATAAGCGAACGATCAAGCGGGCCCAACGCTCTCGGGCTTGGGATCGCGGCTCATCAGTTCGGTGAGCGCTTCCAGCACGTCTTTGTTCTCGAAGAGAACCTCGTAAACCGCATCCGTGATCGGCATTTCCACGTTGTGACGGCGGGCCAATTCGCGGACGGAACGCGTCGTGGGAACCCCCTCGGCAACACTGGCCATCTCGCCAAGGATCTGGTCGAGGCGGCGACCCTTGCCAATCTGCTCGCCGACGTGGCGGTTTCGACCCGCGGGACTGATACAGGTGGTGATCAGATCGCCCAGCCCGGCCAGGCCGCTGAAGGTCTGTAACTGGGCGCCCATGGCCAAGCCCAGGCGGGTAATCTCGACGAGGCCTCGAGTTACGAGAGCAGCCTTGGCATTGGAACCGGCCCCCAGACCATCGAGAATGCCGGCGGCGATGGCAATGACGTTCTTGACGGCCCCGGCCAGTTCAACGCCGATCATGTCGGTGTTGGTGTAGACGCGGAACCACTCGGTGGAGAAAACGTCCTGGATCCGTTGGGCCAGTTTCGGATCTTCGGCGGCCACGACCGAGGTGGCCGGGAGATATCGCGCCAGTTCGGCAGCGATGTTGGGTCCGGACAGAGCCACCAGGGGCCAATCGCAAACCGGACCATGCAAGAGCGTTTTCTTGCCCCCCAGCACGTCGGCGATGATCTGGGTCGGACGCAGCAGCGTGTGGTTTTCGATGCCCTTGGTGACGGACACGATGGGAACCGTCTTGGGCACATAATGCACCAACCGCTGCCACACGCCGCGGGTGTATTGGGTGGGAACGGCGGAGACGATGAGGGTGCAATCGTCGAAGCACTCGGCATCGTTGGCGGTAATGCGGACATTCGGAGGAATGCGAGCGCCGGGCAGGCGATCACGATTCTCGCGGGTTTGCATGAGGTGTTCGACGGAGTCTTCGAAGGCGCCCCAAAGGGTAACCAAGTGGCCACGTTGGGTCAGGAGGATGGAGCAGACGGTGGCCATGGCGCCATCGCCGATGATGGTGATGCGTTCGGGCATACGAAGGGAATTGTAATGCATGAAGCGGAATAGTTGCCAGTTGGTACTTGCCAGTTGCCAGGGGGAAAATGGGTTCGTTTTGTCGGACGAAGTGGATAGTGGGTAGTGGATAGTGATTAGTGGGGAAATGGGTTCGTTTTGTTATTTGCCCCTTGTCCTTGGTCCTTTGTCCTTTGCAGGCGAAAATGGGTTCGTTTTGTAGGGGTGACGGGTGGACAATCGGAACTTATTTGGTTTTCAAAGATCCGGCCTCAAACGGACGAGCCGCTGGGGGTAATACGGCTCTATAGCACGAAAGTTCAATACAAGTACGCGTTCTTATTCAATCGACAGGAGAAGATGCTTGATTCCGGCAACACTCCGATACGAGCGCGGTAGGTATGGTTAGAAGTCCACAAGGTGTTCTCGAGCAGACAGGAGGAACCATGAAAGGTGCGATCCTGACTGTGGTGGCGATGGCGACTTGGGTGGGAATGGCGTGGGGAGAGGGGCCAGCCAAGGGGTTGGAAATCCAAGAGATCCTGATTCCCAAGAGCACGGTGAGTTTCAAGGTGGTGAAACTGCCGGCGGGGTCGATCGAGATGCCGGCGGTGGGAGAGGCAACGGCGAAGAAGGTGGAGGTCAAGGGGCTATGGATGGGGCAGACGGAACTGACGTGGGAAGCGTATGACCAGTTCTGCCTGGGGCTGGATTTTGAAAATGGGATGGATTGGAATAAAGCGATTGAACTGAAAACAAGGCCAAGCAAGGTGTATGGGGTACTGCCGGATTATGGGTGGGGACATGAGGCGTTTGCGGCGATGTCGATCACCGCGAACTCGGCGCAGATGTACTGCAAGTGGTTGAGCGAGAAGACGGGGAAGAAGTTCCGGCTGCCGACGGAAGCGGAGTGGGAGTATGCAGCACGGGCGGGGGATACGCGAGAGGAATTGGATATTGAGGAACTGAAGACGGTAGCATGGTTTGCGGAGAACGCCAAGAACGAGGAACTGGATGAATTGACGACGCACAAGGTGGGCAGCAAAAAGGCCAATGCGTGGGGATTGTATGACATGCTGGGGAATGTGGCGGAATGGGTGATGGGGATGGATGAAAAGCCGGTGGTGAAGGGCGGGACGTACCGCGGAAGCGAGAAACAATTGCGATATCGGTGGCGGACGGGGTATAGCGCAAGCTGGCAAATGCGGGATCCGCAGATTCCCAAGAGCCAATGGTGGCTGTCGGATGGGCCGCATGTGGGGTTTCGAGTGGTGATGGAGGAGTAAGGGTGGAAGAGAAACGCGGCCCGGTGGGCCGCCGCGAAATGGGGTTTGGTGGACATTGTGGGGGCGGAGGGTTGGCGGCGAGGGGAAGAGCGGGTAAGCTATCCGGCTCGAAGTTGCACCCGTAGCTCAATTGGATAGAGCATGTGGCTTCGGACCACAGGGTTGGGGGTTCGAGTCCCTCCGGGTGCGTTGGCCGCCAAGGTGGAAACCTTGGCGGTTCTTTTTTGGCCTGTTTGAGGGCGGGCAGGGTGAGCTTTCGGAAAGAGCGAGGGCCAATAGGCGGCATAGGTCCGCGAAGCCGCAAGCGACTGGGGATGGGGCGGCGGGTGGTGGAAAGCATCCTGACGATTAGGGGTTGGCAAGCTAAGATCAAAACAGAGGTTGGTGGTATTGGTAGAGGATGGAGGCAAGCATGCCGACTTATGAGTACAAATGCCGGGATTGCGGGCGTGGATTTGAGAAGAAGATTGGCATTCAGCAGCATGAACGTGGGGGGAAGCCGCGATGTCCGAAATGCGGGAGCCGGAAGGTGGAGCAGAGGCCGGCGGCGTTTGCGGCAGTGACAAGTCACAAGGGGTGAAGATGGCAGGGCCGCAGAGGAACGCGGATAGACGCGGGTAGAACGCGCGGGCGGGCGATCCCCGCAATGGAGCGACAGGGGCTAGGAGGCGGCTTTTGCGGTGGAATCGATCAATTGGCGAACGTGAGCTTCGATCCGCTCGAGAATCTGGTCGGTGGGGGTACGATCGTAGACGAAGTCGTCGAGCTTGAGGCGGCCAAGCTGGGAAGAGTTGGGCAATTCGTATTCAATGTAGGCGATGCCTTTGCGATCCCAGAGGGATTTGTCAATCTTGCGGATGGCGTCGAGGGAAATGGGCGAGTGGCCGGGAACGGAGAGAGTGGTACCGGAAAGACGATAGGCACCCCGGGAGTTGTAGAGGGCGCGGACCAGGATAAGCAGCGAGAGGGGCGGCAGGACGATGCCCAGGGTTCGGTTGAAGGGAATGTCGAAACCGGGGTGGGGCTCGGCCCTGGGTGGGACAGCGGTGCGGGCTTCGAGGTTTTCCCGGGGATAAACGAAATAACCATCGCGAATGCACCAGAAGCCAAAGGCGAGAAAGAGGAGGGTGATGAGATAACGGGCGTTGCGGTAGTAACGGCCGGCGTAGGCAACGATCTCCGTGTTGGCGACGATCGTATTCGAGGGGGTTTGTGATTCGGTCATAGTGGATCCCGCGTAACCTGATCAAACATCACCGGTCCGCCGAAGCGGACCCTGCAAATACTCACACATGTTGGGCCGCAACGAGGGCTTGTTCGATACTGTGCACCATGCGGCGGGCTGAGTCAACGGCGTTGCGCAAGGCTTGGCGACCGGCTTCGAGCTGAGCGGGAGGGAGGGTTGGCGGGCAGGCGTCGAGCTCGGCTTGGTGATGGAGGAGGTCGTTGAGAAGGGTTTGGGCCCGCTGGTGGGCTTGGGTGAGGAGGTTGAGGTCGTCGGGGGGAAGCATGGGAGCATTGTACGGATTGAAGAGGGATAGAGAAGCCAGTAGCCAGAAGATGGAAGTGGTTGGGGGTGCGGGGTGGAGAAATAAAACGCCCCGCTGGCAAGGGCGAGCGGGGCGAGGGGATTCAGGATTGATGCGCAGAATCAGGAACGAGAGGCGATCGCAGAGGAGAGGGGACGGACGACTTTAGGGATGATGCGGGAGGAGGAAAGAGAGTCGGCCCGCTCGAAGAGGTCGGCGAAGATCTTTTCCATGGGTTCCTTGGGCCGATCACCCCAGTAGCGGCGGACGGTGAGATAGACGCTGATTTCGTCGTCGGTGTAATCGCCGGTGCGGACCTGGTAATTGTCGGTCCGGGTAAGGATTTCGACACGAGCCTGGAGACGGCAATCGTCGCTGAGGGAGACGGCGATGGTGGGTTGAACGTCGATCGGGCGGGCCTCGGGCTCATCCATCAGGCAGACGAGCGGCGAATCGCTCAAGAGGCTTTCGACGACGATATCATCGTGGTTGCCGCGGTAGTTCAGATCAAAGCCGAAAAGCGCTTCCAGGTGCTCAATTTCGAGGGGGGAGACACCCAGGTGATACGGGGCCAGTTCGAGGAGGAACTGGTGGAGTTTCAACGCATCTTCCAGGGAAGGCGGATTGACGAACCCGCTGACGAGCCGGCGGGATTCCAGCCGTGCCCAGCGATAGCTGCCCGTGGAGCGATCCTCTTCGAGATTGAAATCGCCGTTGTCGTACTTGCGGAACTGCGTCATGCCGGGGAATTCTTTCTGGATACGCTCGAAGAAATGCAGGACCGTCTCACGATTGTGAGGCAGATTCAACTGCGTGTTCAAGCGCATATTGATGTAGAAATCCTGACAGAACGACGCGTAAGGATTTGACATAGCCTCTCCGTTGCCCAAGACCCGAAGCCCAACCGGCATGCACCAGCCCATACCCTTGCCGGATGCGGATTAGTGTAACTCCTGAAAATGAATACGAAAGCTCAACAATGGAAGTTCGTTGACGTGGTTAAACGGTGTGCGTACAACCACAGACAGTATGTTAAAGCCGGTACACGCTTTGATTGGGACCGACCTGTTCCTGCAGCTTGAGGCGCTGGCGGAGTTGGTACGGGCCACAGGCGGCAATGTTCAAAGAATTGATGTGGAAGGAGAAACGGCGGAGCTCGCAGAGGTGCTGGATGAGCTGCGTAGCTTCTCGATGTTCTGCAGTGGGAAGATGGTGGTCATTCGCGAAGCGGACGCATTCATCACGCGCTATCGGGAGCCGCTGGAGCACTACATTGCCAAGCCCGCAGCGGGGGCGATCTTGGTCTTGCGGGTTAATTCGCTGCCATCGAACCAGCGAATCTATAAAGCGATCGCGGCCGTAGGGGAGATTCACAACTGCAATCCGCCCAGGGACGTGGTGGAGTGGATCGTGGGGCGGGCGAAGGGGACGCACAAGGTGGCCTTGCCGCGCGAGGCGGCGAAGGTGCTGTTCGACCTGATCGGCGATGACCTGGGGCGATTGGACAATGAACTGGCGAAGCTGACGCTGCAGGCTGAGGGGAAGGTGGATGCGGCGGCGATTCAGCAGGCGGTCTCATTCCAGCGCGAGCAGGAAATGTGGAACATGACCGATGCCTTGGGGGCGGGGAATGTGACCGAGGCAATGCGACGGTGGCGACATCTGGTGCAGATGGATCCATCGACGGAGTATCGGGCCGTGACGTGGCTGGTGATCTGGCTGGAGAAGGTGCGCAAGGCACTGGCGATGCGACGGCAGGGGAAGAACGATTTCACAATCGCCAAAGAATTGAAGATCTGGCCAGCGGAACAGCAGCGGGCGTTTTTCCAGACGGCCGGGGCTATTGGGGAGAGGGGCGCGGCGCGATTGATCAACCTGCTGGCGGAGGTGGATCATCGATCCAAGAGCGGGCTGGGGGAAATGGCGGAGAATGTAGAGCGGTTCCTGCTGGCGGTGGGCGGGAAAAGGGCATAAGGGGTGACCGAGTGTGGGGTGGAGAACATTGGGTGCGCTGCGGCGTTTAAGAAACGATGGCAAAGAGAAAAGAGCCAACATCGAAGGCGTTGGGACGGGTGGTAACCGTCGGGCTGACGCAGATGAACTGCTCGGCCGAGCCGAGGGAGAATCTGCGCAAGCAGGTTCGGCTGATCGAAGAGGCGGCGGATCGAGGGGCCCAGATTATCTGCACGCAGGAGTTGTTTGGGTCGCAGTACTTCTGTCAGGTGGAAGATCACCGTTTTTTTGAGTTGGCGGAGCCGATCCCAGGGCCAAGCACGCAGGCGTTGTGCCGGGTAGCGAAGAAGCGGAAGGTGGTGATCATCGGATCGCTGTTCGAGCGGCGGGCGGCGGGGTTGTACCACAACACAGCGGTGGTGATCGACACGACAGGAGCGATCAAGGGGGTTTACCGGAAGATGCATATTCCGGATGATCCGCTGTATTACGAGAAGTTTTACTTCACGATCGGGGACACAGGATTTCGGGCCTGGGAGACGGAGTATGGCAAGATCGGGACCCTGGTTTGCTGGGACCAGTGGTTTCCTGAGGGGGCACGGTTGACGGCACTGCAGGGAGCGCAGATCCTGTTCTATCCGACGGCGATCGGCTGGCATCCAGCAGAGAAGGCGCAGTATGGCCAGGCGCAGCATGAATCCTGGGAGCTGATCCAGCGGTCGCATGCGGTGGCCAATGGATGTTATGTGTGTGCACCGAATCGGATCGGGCTGGAGAAGATTCTGGATAAGGATGGAATGCCGGTCAATGAAGATGGCATAGAATTCTGGGGGCAGTCGTTTGTGGCTGGGCCAGATGGGCAGGTGGTGGCACGGGCATCGGCCGACAAGGAGCAAGTGCTGGTGGTGCCGTGCGACCTGGGGCGGGTGGAGTTCAGTCGGACGCATTGGCCCTTCCTGCGGGACCGGCGCGTGGATGCGTATGGGGGATTGGTGAAGCGGTTTGGGGATGGGGAGTAGTGGATAGCG
>JBLNDH010000153.1:0-7499 GCA_050261455.1 Bacillota bacterium | reverse complement strand
TCATCCCCTATAACCGCCGCCTTCTTCTCCTGCCCCATTGCCTGAGCGACCGCGCCGCTTGTGCCGGAACCTACGATTCGATTGGCCTTCATTGCGCGGGGTGCGGAAGTTGCACCATCGGCGACCTGAAGGCCCAAGCGGAACGCCTCGGCTACCAAGTCATCGTCGCCGAGGGCACATCATCGGTTCTGATGAAGATCCTTGACGGCCAGGTGGATGCCATCATTGGCGTCGCCTGTCTCGATTCGCTGGAAAAGTCGTTCCACCGCATTGTGGAACTGGGCATTCCCCATCTGGCCGTGCCCCTGCTCAAAGACGGCTGCGCTGACACAAAGGTCGAGATCGATCAGATTAAATCCCTTCTGCACTCCCGTGCGGAAACGCCCTGCAGCCACACGCGCAGCTATGTGCCCTTGCTGCGGGAGACCACCCGTGTTTTCCAGGAGCCTTTGTTCTCCGAGTTGCTCGTCCCGTGCATGGGGGGCACAGGTTCCACCGCAGTCCATGAGCCTGAGGCTCTGGGGATGGTTCCCCGAGCCGCGATTGAATGGCTGCGCAACGGCGGTAAACGCCTCCGTCCGTTCGTGACGGTCGCCACTTATGCCGTCGCCGCTCACGGCGTTGCCGTCCTGCAAAGCACCGCCGACGTCAGCAAGATCATCTCGCATGCGGTGCGACGGATTTCGCTGGCTATCGAGGCTTTGCACAAAGCCTCGCTCGTTCACGACGACATCGAGGATGATGACGAATTCCGCTACGGCCAGCAGACGCTTCACCGCGTCCACGGGATCGGTCCGGCCGTGAACGTCGGCGATTACCTGATCGGCCTGGGGTATCGCCTCATTGCCGGCCAAACCGAGGCGGTGGGGGCGCAACGCGTTGGCGATATTCTCGGCCGCCTTTCCCAGGCCCATCTGGAACTGTGCCGTGGCCAAGGTGCGGAACTGATCTGGCAAAAGCAGCCAACTGAAATGCACCCCCCCATGGACGTGCTGACCATCTATGCGCTCAAAACGGCGCCGGCTTTCGAAGCGGCCTTGTACGCCGGCCTGCGCGCCGCCGGGCTCACCCCCAAGGACGATCTGCTCCGACAGTTCTCCTGTTACTTGGGGGAAGGATTCCAGATCATGAACGATCTGGAGGACTGGCGGGCCGACGATCGCAACAAGCTCACCCGTGGCCGCGATGCGCTGTTGGGTCGTCCGACGGTCCTGCGCGCGTTTGCAGCCGAAGCCGATGGAGGCCGAACGCTCACTGAATTGGCCCGGGCACACCACCTGGCTCCTTCGGATCTGGTCAACCGCCTCGGCGAGTTCTACGCCGAATCCGGTGCTTTCGCCAAAACCGAACGACTGCTGGACAAACTACGCCAGCGTGCGATGAATGCCGCGGCGGGTTTTGACACGCCCGATCTTCAGGAACTGATGTCGTTCCTGATCCGCCTGGTATTGCCGGACAAGGCCCATTCCTCGTCGGCCGCAACGCGATGATTGGCAGCTACCTTGATATGTTGGATGCTCTCTTGAGCGAAGGGCTCAAGGGATTGGGCCAAGGCTTTGTCGAGGCGCAAGTTGGTTTCGTCGTCGCTCACCAGCAGGCGGATGGCGGTTTTGCCGGCCGCCTGGGCGGCTCCGATCTCTACTACACGGACTTCGCTCTGCGCATCCTCACGCTCCTCGCGCCGCAGCACCCGGCCATTCCACGGGCTGGCCAATACCTGTCGCGGCAAGACTGCATTCCGCGCGACCTTGTGGAATGCTTCAGTATTCTCAATGCCAATCGGCTGTTGCTTCGATGCAACCATGCGGTTGTCATCCATGAACCCGCCGTGCGCGATCGAATCGGCAGATATCTTCTGCCTTTCGGCGGCCTGACGCGGACGCCGGGCAACCCCAACATCAGCGCCTATAACACCTTCCTCGGCGCTCTGTGCTATGCCTGTATGCAGATGGAGATGCCACTGGCACCCGGTGCGGTGCAGGCTGTGATGGACCTGCGACGACCCGACCTGGGCTTTGCCGAGATGCCCGGTCAGGGTTGCGCCCAAACGAACGCCACGGCCGCCGCCGCGGGTTTCCTGGGCTTGTGCGATGCGCTATCGGAGGATTTGATTGCCGCCATCACGCAGTATCTTGCGAGTATGCAAACTCCCGCGGGTGGCCTGCGGGCCCATGCCGCTGTTGCCGATGGCGATCTGCTTTCCACGTTCACCGGGCTGCTGACGCTGGCGACCTTCGAGCAGTTGAATCGTGTGGACGTGGCTGCCGTCGCCCGTTTCATCCGATCCACCGCCTGTTCCAGCGGCGGTTTCCGCGCCTGCGCCATGGGCGATGATCCGGATATCGAATATACCTATTATGGCTTGGGCTCGTTGGCCCTGATGCGATTGCACGGCCAGTCGCAGTTGTCCCCGCGGCAGGCTTGAGACCATTCATCGCCGCCTGTTTACGTCCTTGAACGGAGCACTATGGCAAAACTACTTTGGGTTGCAGTGGCGGGGATCGCCATCTGGGCTGGCTCGGCCGTAGCCGCCGCCCCGAGCCCGTTTGCCGATGCCGTCGCGGTCTGGCATCTGGGAGACTTGAAGGATTCCGCAGGCAAGGACAGTGCCCTGACGCCCCGGGGCGATGTGAAACCAGGCGTCGAGCTCACCGGATCGGATCGCGCCGCCTCCCTGGCCCGTGGGGGCGATGGACGCGTATCGCAATTCAACGGCGGGTATCTCGATGCCGGCCAGGGTGCCGACGGCGAGCTGAACCTCGGCGGCCGCGCGTTCACGCTCTGCGCCCGCCTGCGCGATCCCAGCGGCAACTGGATGGCCCCGCTCTTCTCCAAGCATGGCGGGCACGACAAGCTCGTCTACAATCTCTTCTCCCACGACTTTGGCCAGGGCAAAGTGATCGGTTTCGAGTTGGGAACCAATGGCACCCGAGGCATGACGCAGGTCACGGTTCCGCTGGCGATAATCGGCGCGACGGCGTGGCACGACATCGTCTGCCGCTTCGATGGGGCCAAGCTCCAGATGTTCGTCGATGGGGTGTGGATGGACGAGGGATTCCCCATGGGCACCCTGCGCCAGGCCAACCGCGAGCCGTGCCTCATCGGGGCCGAGTCCGTCAACGGCACCGCCAAGTCGGGCTGGCGCGGGATGATGGACCACGTGGCGGTCTGGTCGCGGGCACTCTCCGACGCCGAGATCGAGACCCTCAGCGGTGGGGCGAGTGAGGTGGATGCCCGCCGGACGCAATACCTCGGCGTTTCGCCATCGATGCAGTACTTCCGTCCCCACAACCAGTTCAACGTCGGCGACACGCTTCCCTTCTTCCACGAGGGCACGTTCCACTTCTACTACCTGCTGGACCGCGGCCACCACACCGCCAAGGGCGGCCAGGGCGCCCATCAGTGGGCCCACGCCAGTTCCCGCGACCTGATCCACTGGACGCAGCACCCCCTGGCCGTTCCCATCACCCAGGACCAGGAGGGCTCCATCTGCACCGGCTCGGCCTTCTTCCACGCGGGCACCTACTACGCCTTCTACGCTACGCGGATGATTGGCAAGGGCGAGCATCTGAGCCTGGCCACCAGCACCGATGGCATTCGCTTCGCCAAGACCGAGCCCAACCCCTTCCTCTCCCCCGGCCCGAAGTACACCAATGGATTCCGTGACCCGCATGTGTTTCTCGATCCTCGCACGGGGCTCTTCCACCTGCTGGTGTCCACAATGCTCAAAGAGGGCAATCGCGGATGCCTCGCCCATTACACTTCCACCGACCTGAAGCAATGGACAGAGGTCGATCCCTTCCTCATCGAAGGAAGCGAAGTCCCCGAGTGTCCCGACTACTTCCAGTGGAACGGCTGGTATTACCTCATCTTCAGCAACGGCCAGGTGGCCCACTACCGCGTTTCAAAGCAGCCGCTGGGGCCCTGGGAACGCCCGGCGATGGATGTGATCGACGGAGCCGCCGCGCGGGTGATGAAGACCGCGGCCTTCACGGGCAATCGCCGCATCGGCACCGCCAGCATCTGGCCCCAGGGCTACGCCGGCTGGGCGGTGTTCCGCGAACTGGTGCAGCATCCGGATGGCACGCTGGGGAGCAAGTTCGTTCCTGAGATGATCCCCGCCACCGGCGAGGCGACCGAGTTGGCCCTGAAACCGCTGAGCAACGGGGTTTCGGGCGACGGCCGCCAAGTCCGCATCGTCTCCGCCCAGGGTGTCGGACAGGCTCTGCTCAGCGGGCTGCCCAGAAATGCCCGAATTCAGCTGCGCATCGACGGTAAGGCGGCAAGCATCGGGTTGCGGCTGCGGGCCTCGGACGAGAATGGACCAAACCACGAGCTTCGCGTTACGCCGGCCCAGCGAAAGGTGTCAGTGACCGGCGGCCAATCGCTGATCGATGTCGAAGGCCTGAATCGCCCGTTCACCCTCGACATCATCCTCAAGGACAACCTCCTTGACCTCTGCATCGGCCAGCAGCGGACCCTGGTGAACTGGGTTCCCAATCTCTCCGGCGACGGACTGATCCTGTTCGTAGATCGTGGCGAGGCAAGCTTCACCGAGATCACCGCCAGTCCGCTTCGCTGACTGCCGCACTCACCGGGACAGATCCCGCGAAAGAGTGCTGATTGGTGCGATCGGTCGATACCGCAGGGATTCCTCGGCCGTCATGGGACGCCCGAAGAAATACCCTTGGACGAATTGGCACTCCAGCGATTGCAGCAGGCTTACCTGATCCGCCGTCTCCACCCCCTCGGCAATGACCGCAATGCCCAGGTTGCGCGCCAACATGCTGATCGCATTCACCAACGCCGCGAAGTCCCTGCCTCTCGTCAGGTTCGCCACAAACGAGCGATCGATTTTCAACATATCGATCGGAAACTGATGCAGGCACGCCAGCGACGAATACCCCGTTCCGAAGTCGTCCATGTCGATCTTGAAACCAATCTGCTTGATCTCCCGCAGGATCGCCGACGCCGACTCCATGTCCCGCATGACGGCGCTTTCCGTGATCTCCAGGTGAATGGCGGTCGGATCGACTCCGGCCTCAGCCACAATCGACTTCAGCCGTTCCACCAGGTTGGGAAGAATGATCTGATTACGCGAGAGATTGATGCTGATGGAGTGCGGATTGCCGTATCCCTGAATGTCCCACCATTTCCGCAGCTGGTGGCATGCCTCACGCATGACCCACTCACCCAGAGGCACGATGAGCCCCGATTCCTCCGCAATCGGAATGAAGTCCCCCGGCGACACCATGCCCCGCTGAGGATGCTGCCACCGAACCAACGCCTCGAAACTCTCCACCTCTCCCGTTTCCAACGAGACGATGGGCTGGTAATGCAGCAAGAACTGACCGGCCTCCAGTGCCTTGCGGAGTTCGGTTTCCAGCATCAGCCGCATCTGGGCACGCTCCCGCATGCTGGCGTCAAACGCCACGATCCGACCCTTGCCGGCCAGCTTCGCCTCATACATGGCCGTATCCGCATCGCGGATGGCGTCTTCCGCCCGCGTATAGGCATGGTCGCTGGTTACCATCCCCACGCTGGCGATGCTGTAGATTGTGTGCTCGCCCAGTTGATACGGCTTGGCCAGTGCTCCCAACAGCCGCTCTGCCACCACCTGCGCATCGCTCGTGGACCGCAGATCATTCAGCAGGACGACAAATTCATCCCCACCGAGTCTGGCGGCCGTGTGACCACTTACATCGTGACTGATCGAGTCCGTCGCCCGTAGTTCGTTCTGCAGGCGATGCGCAATCTCGATCAGGAGCTGGTCGCCGACATCGTGCCCGAGACTGTCGTTGATGAGTTTGAAGCGGTCAAGGTCCAGGAAAAGCACTGCGAAGTTGAAATCCTTCACGCGGGTGCGTCGCAGGATCATCTGCTGCAGGCGATCGCTCAGCAACACGCGATTCGGGAGGCCGGTCAGCTTGTCGACACGCGCTGCCGTCCGCAACTCCTCTTCCATCGCCTTCCGATCCGTGATGTCCACATTGACCCCGACCAGGCGCAGAGGCTTGCCTTGAGCATCGTAAAACACTCTGGCCCGAGCCTGCAGCCAATGAATGCTGCCGTCAGGCCAGATCACCCGGAAATCGCTGTTGTACTCCCCGGTTTGCAGCGATTGCCTCACATCGTTCTCCGCCGCCCGTCGATCCTCGGGATGTACACATTTCAGCCATCCTTCGTAGGTGCCGCTGAAACTGTCCCGTGGCACTCCGTACAACTCCTCGATCCTGCGCGACCAGACAATATGGTTGGACTTTGTGTCCCACTCGAAGCTCCCAACTCTAGCCGATTGCTGGGCCAGTTGCAGACGCTCCTGGCTCTCTTGGAGAGCTCCCTCCGCTTGCCGGCGATCGGCGTTCTCTTGGGCCAATGCCCGGTTGCTCGCCGCCAACTGTTCCAACAGGCACTCCGCCCGCTTGGCCTGCGACTTGAGGGTCAGGAGATATCCCGTCAGCAGTCCCGTGGTCAGCATACTACCCACGAAAATGGCCCATGGATGCCACGTCCGGGCATTCTGTATCGACTCCGGCGTAGGAATGCACACCACGCTCCACTTCCGGCCGGCGACCATCACCGGCACCTCGGCGTGCAGAGTCCGGACGACCTGGGCCGGGCTGGGCACCGACGGGGATTCCGACGGCTTGCGGGCACGCGACCAGTGACTGTACAGGTATCGCGGGTGTGCCGGATCGGATCGGTCATAAAGGTGGACGTCAATGCCCGCCGGCTTCAGCATCGCAATCGATGTCTCCAGGAGATTTCCGATCCGGAATACGGCTACAAAGAATCCGTCTGTGTGCTTGCGACGATCTGCGATCGTCCCAAGGGTTGCTCCCTTTCGATAAACCGGAGCCATAATCAGAAAGCCAAGCTGTGTGCCGGTCTCCTGGACCAAGGTGATTGGCTCGGTCGCAACCGGCTCTCCGGTTGTTCTCGCACGCTCCAGTGCGGCCCAGCGATCGGATCCCGAGGGGGCATTATTGAATCCCAGGGCGCGCTCATTTCCTTGGTACGGCTCGGCAAAAAACACCGCAAAGTACTCGGCCCGCTGCGGCGCCCGCACCAACTGTCCCGAACCGTTGAGCTCAACAAGTTCATAGCCGGCCAGACCGTCTTGCCTGGCCTCGGCCTCGCACTGCGACCGTTCCGATTCGGTGATTCGCGGCACCCATTCCAATGCATGGATATCCGATCGCCACGCCAGGAGTGGCGTCACGAATTCTCGGAACCCCTGCCGGGTCATGTGTGGGGATGCTGCGTAGAACGACACCAGCGTCCGCAGGGCGACGATGCCTTCCTCCATGCGATCCTTTAGGGACTCGACATGGTCTGACGCCGCCAGGGCAAAGCCCTGATCGATCCTCTTCTGCTCCTGATGTCTCGCTACGGAAAACAGCGATAGAGAGACAACACTGCCGACGCAAAGCACCAGGATGGGATTGACACGCCACCGTGCCAACGGCCGCTCCTGCCCGGCATGCCTCCCGGCGGCG
>JBLNDH010000152.1:0-2980 GCA_050261455.1 Bacillota bacterium | reverse complement strand
GCACTCAAGAAAACCGCACCCAAGAAGTCCCGGCCCGCCGCGGCCCCCCAGCCCGTTCCAGAGCCCACCGTTATCGAAACCTCCGCCGTCGCCCACATGCAATCCCCAGCCGACATCATGGTCACCGAGATCGGCCACGCCGAACCGGCCGGGCACCGCCACATCGCCCCCCGCGCCGCCGCCATCGCCCAATTCCTCACCCCCAAGAACCTCCGCACTCAGTTCATCCTCACCGAAGTCCTCCAGCCCCCTCTCGCCCTCCGCCAAGACCAGAAATAGCCCCCCACCCCTCGCTTCCCCCCAACCCCAGGGATTCCTCCCCAGCATTTCCCCGTCCCTCTTCAATTGACAATTGCAAATTGTCAATTCACAATTGTCAATTAAGCGAGAATACCCTCCTTCGCCTCCCCGTCCTCCCATACGCTTGCGATTTCGCGGATCCAACCCCGCCGACTCTCCCCCTCGCCCTTTCCTTCCTCCCCTTTTCCCCTCGCCCGTTACTCCGGAACATTATGCGCGCAGATCGTCTGCTTCAGCCCCGAAGGGGCGATCGTCAATAGCCAGGGGCGTCAGCCCCTGGATTCCGGGTTCTCCCAAGCTCCAGCCCCAACGGGGCGAAAGAGCTGCACTTACACCATTGATGCATAATGTTCTCCGGGAGAGGGTTGGGTGAGGGTCTTTCTTCCCCCAACAAGCAACCCTCCCTCGCCGCCCGGCCCTCGCCCGTGCTTGCCCTTCGCCATCCGTTCGTCATTCGTCATTGATTCGACATTCGGATTTCGTCCTTCGTCATTCTCTCTCCCCTTCCTGGCCCCTGCCTTCTCCATCCCCCCGCTCCAGATGAATCGCCAGCACCGTCACATCCGCCGGCGTAATCCCACTGATCCGCAGCGCCTGCCCCAGACTTCTCGGCCCGAACTTCGTCAGCTTCTGCCTCGCTTCATTGCGCAGCCCGATCACCTTCGAATAATCCACCCACCCCGGTATCAGTTTCTCCTCGAGCTTCGCAAATTGCTCAATCCACCGATCCTCCCGCGCAATATACCCCGCGTATTTCACCTGAATCTCCACGCGGGCCGCCACATCCGCCACCACCTCAGCCGCCGCCGGCAGCTTCTCCGCCAACCCTCGCCAATCCGCCTCCGGCCGCTTCATCCACTCCAGCGCCGGCACTCCCTCAATCCGCCCCTCCCGCAGCAGCACCAGCGCCGCCTCCTTCGCCTCCCGCATCGCACAGAACTTCGCCCAACGCACGTCATCCACCAGCCCCACCTTCCGCCCGATCTCCGTCAGCCGCTCGTCCGCGTTGTCATTCCGCAAATGCAGCCGATGCTCCGCCCGGCTCGTGAACATCCGATACGGCTCCGTCGGCGGCTTGGTCACCAGATCATCCACCAACACCCCGATATACGCCTGATCTCGCCTCAACACGAAATCCGGCTCTTTCCCGCTGACGTATCTCGCCGCATTGATCCCCGCCACCAGCCCCTGCGCCACCGCCTCCTCATACCCGCTGGTCCCGTTGATCTGCCCCGCCAGGAACAACCCCGCAACCTTCTTCACCTCCAGCGTCGAGCGGATCTGCGATGGCCACACCATGTCGTACTCCACCGCATACCCATAGCGCAGAATCTCCGCCTTCTCCAATCCCGGAACCCGATGCACAATCTGATCCTGCACATCCGTCGGCAACGACGTGCTGATCCCGTTGCAATACACCTCGTCCGTATCCAGCCCCTCCGGCTCCAGGAAAACGTGATGCGTCGTCTTATCCGCAAACCGCACCACCTTGTCCTCGATACTCGGACAATACCGCGGCCCCGTACTCTTGATCTGTCCCGAATACATCGGCGCCCGGTGCAGATTCGCCCGAATGATCGCGTGAATCGCCTCATTCGTCCCCGTAATCCAACACGACACCTGCTCCAGCTTCGGCGCCCACCCCGATCTCGCTGCCGCCTCCCCATACGTGCCATACTCGTTCAAATACGAGAACGGCACCGGCACATCATCCCCCTTCTGTTCCTCCAGCTTCGCAAAATCGATCGATTGCCTCTTAATCCTCGGCGGCGTCCCCGTCTTTAGCCTCCCCAACTCCAATCCCAACTTCGCCAGACTGCCCGACAGGCCCTTCGCCGCCGCCTCCCCATACCGCCCCCCTTCCGTCTTCCTTTCCCCCGTATGCATCAATCCCCGCAAAAACGTCCCCGTCGTCACCACCACCGCCCGGCACTTCAGCTCGCTCCCATCCGCCAACACCACCCCCGCAATCCTCCTCTGACTACTCTCTTCTGCCACAACAACCTCCACCACCTCCCCTCGCACAATCTCCAGATTCCCACACGTCCCCAGCAGCCGCTGCACTTCCTTCGCATACTTGTACTTATCCGCCTGCGCCCGTGGCCCCCACACGGCCGGCCCCTTGCTTCGATTCAGCATCCGAAACTGAATCCCCGTGTTATCGCTGGCAATCCCCATCAGCCCCCCCAGCGCATCCACCTCCCGCACCATCTGCCCCTTGGCCAGCCCCCCGATCGCCGGGTTGCACGACATCTGCGCAATCCGCTCCGGCTGCAATGTCACCAGCGCCACGCTGGCTCCCATATGCGCCCCCGCCCAGGCCGCCTCTGCCCCCGCATGCCCGCCACCAATCACCACAATGTCATACGTGCGATTCATTCAACATCCATACGTCAAAACCACCGATCAAGTCCGAAATGCTACGGCCCGCCCCGCCCCATCGGCAAGACCTTAGTCGCCCCCACCCCCTCCTTCGTCCATCTCAAACCTCTCGACTCCATACAAGCCCAGGGATTTATCCCTGGGTCCGCCTGCGACAAACTCCCCTTCGCCGCCTCGTCCCCGAAGTACGCTTGTGGTTTCGCGGAACCCATCCCGCCAGCTCCCCCTTCCCTTCTCTTCCCGCTTGCCCGCCCGCCAACGGCGGCCTATCATCTTCCATTAATGTCCCCCAAATGGG
>JBLNDH010000151.1:0-3253 GCA_050261455.1 Bacillota bacterium | reverse complement strand
AGCGGAAGCAGCCGGTTACCGAGTGGAGATCGAGGCCATCAGCCAGACCACCGACACCTGGGCCAATGACCGGCGTAATACCGTGCAGCGGATCAAGGTGAAGGCTGCCGATGAGCCGCTGGACCGGGAGACGACGGTGATGGCGATGGCCTGCCCGGCGTTCTTCCGCTGGCATGTGATACACAGCCGGTGTGTCGTCTCGCCGGATCTGGAGATGGAATTCGGCTCGGGATGCACAACGGACATCGACCTGGGGCTACGTGGCGACCTCCACATGCCCCACGCTTACTCGGTCGAGGCTGCGAAAGCAGCCGTCGGGCAGTTGGTGCGGCAGATCGAGAACATGGCGGCAGTGGAAGTGTGAGTCTCCCCTCGGGGCCGGGCGTTCCGGCCCCTGT
This sequence comes from Bacillota bacterium, assembly GCA_050261455.1. Classification (GTDB taxonomy): domain Bacteria; phylum Planctomycetota; class Phycisphaerae; order Tepidisphaerales; family Tepidisphaeraceae; genus JAPLNB01. The sequence goes on along the minus strand of JBLNDH010000151.1, from coordinate 2,855 downwards.
TCTTTTGCGCGCCCACGGCGGCCTTGGCCAGCGGCCATGTTCGGCGGAGTTGGTCCAGGGGCTCTCCCTATTGGCGATGACGCCGAGCCGAGCCGAGCAGGCCAGACGATTCTCCATCGCGTGCCAGAGAGGTTACGGACGGAGCGGCTTCGTGGTAAGGTACGGCATGCGTCTTGCGGAGTTCATTCTGCGTCATATGGAGGAGATTCTGGCGGAGTGGCAGGCCTTCGCGGCCACGTTGCTGCCAGCGGCGGGAGGCTTGGACGCGCTGGCCCTGCGCGACCATGCGCGCCAGATCCTTGAGGCCGTCGCCAGGGACTTGGACACGCCACAGACCCGTGAGGCGCAGTCAGAGAAGTCCAAGGGCCGGGCGCCAACGGTCAGAAACGTAGCGGAGACGGCGGCGCAGACGCATGCCGTGCTGCGGGCACGGGGCGGTTTCGACATTAACCAGCTCGTCGCCGAGTACCGCGCGCTGCGCGCCAGCGTCCTGCGGCTGTGGTCGGACTCGGGCCCGCTCGACAAGACAAGCATCGAAGACATGATCCGCTTCAACGAGGCGATCGACCAGGCGGTTGCCGAATCAGTGGGCCACTTCCACCAAACGATCGAGCGCTACCGCAACCTGCTGCTGGGGATGCTCGGACACGACATGCGCAGCCCGCTGAACTGCATCGTCATGACGGCATCGCATCTGGCGTCGCTCAACGCCGGCGAGGAAGTCTCCGAAGCCGCAGAGCTGCTGATTCGCAGCGGTGCCTCGATGCAGGCGCTGCTGGACGACTTGACCGACTTCAACCGCACGCGCCTCGGCCTGGGCCTGAACGTCGTGCCGGCCGAGATCGACCTGGCGAAGGCCATCGAGGAGGAACTGACCCAGTTGCGAGCAGCCCACCCAGGGCGGCGGATCGAGTTTGCCGCCCGTGGTGACACCCGTGGCCGATGGGACGGCGCCCGCGTGCAGCAGATCCTCCGCAACCTCGTCTCGAACGCGATTAAGTATGGCTCGCCGGACATGCCGGTTCGCGTGACCCTTCGCGGCGAGCAGCCCGATGTTCGCCTTGAAGTCAGCAACAGCGGACACATCGATCCATCGGAACTCCGCGAGTTATTCGAGCCGCTCAGGCGCGGCGCGGCGGAGCGGGCGAGCCCCGAGGTGCGCCAAGGCCTGGGGCTGGGCCTGTTCATCGTACGCGAGATTGCCAAGGCGCATGGGGGTGAGGTCGAAGCGCGTAGCGAGGGGGAACAGACGACCTTCGCCGTCCGTCTGCCGCGTCAGAGAGGCTAGAGCCAGCCGTCTGGCTAAGAAGCGCGTTCCTCGGCAAGCGGAAGCTGACCGCCGGCGTTCTGCGGGACATGCCCCTGGCCATCCGAGGGAAGCCCTCCATCATGATGGCCATCAAACGGGCCTTGAGCGGCAGGCAAACGTAGAGGCGCGTGGCCGCGACTAATCCCCATCTCACAGCCGACTGTCGTGCTGGCCCGGCGGAACGATCCAGCGCATCCGGAGTTCCCGGCGGTGGTTCTCGCGGAGGTCTTGGTTCTGGCGATCAATCTCAGCATTCTGCTGCCGCATGACCGCCGCGGCAGCCCGCATTTCGTGCGCGCGGTTCCTCATGGCTTCGAGTGATGCTGTAGAAAGCGCCTTCTGCACAAATCCATTCTACCACCGCTTTATCTGCCCCCGACGCCAATTCATGCGGATTTGCCGTACCGGCCCGGCAGACGCCAATCCCCACAACGCTCCAAAGGTGGAGGACACGTAAACCATGTCTCAGATGCTACTTGCCGGGTGCGAGCCGAGACGCGGCACGCGCCGGCCGATGGGGATATCCCGTGAATTGATCGTGGATAACTTCGCCGGTGGCGGCGGGGTCAGCATGGGGATCGAGCGCGCCCTGGGACGTGGGCCGGATATCGCCATCAACCACGATCCCGACGCCATCCACATGCACGAGACGAATCATCCCCACGCCAGCCACTACTGCGAGAACGTCTGGGATATCGACCCCTTGGAAGCAACGAAGGGCTGCCCGGTGGGCTTGGCCTGGTTCTCGCCCGACTGCCGGCACTTCTCGCGTGCCAAGGGCGCCAAGCCGCTCCAGAAGAAGATCAGGGGCTTGGCGTGGATCGTGCTGCGCTGGGCCGCCAAGGCCAAGCCGCGCGTCATCATCTTGGAGAATGTGAGAGAGTTCGCTGAGTGGGGTCCGCTCAACAGAAGCCACCGCCCGATCAAGGCGAAGATCGGCGTCACGTTCCGGCGCTGGGTACAGCAGCTCCGAAACTTGGGCTACGCCGTCGAGTGGCGCGTTCTCAATGCCGCCGACTACGGCGCGCCGACCCATCGCCGGCGCCTGTTCGTGATTGCACGTCGGGACGGAGAGCCAATCACCTGGCCGGAGGCGACCCACGGCAAGGGCAGGTTGCCTTACCGGACGGCAGCCGAGTGCATCAACTGGTCCATTCCCACCCAACCCATCTTCGGCCGGAAGAAGCCGCTGGCCCCCAAGACGATGAAGCGGATCATGGAGGGCCTGCGGCGGTACGTCATCGAATGCCCCAACCCGTTCATTGCGCCGGTGGGGCCGGCCTTCCTGGTGAAGTTCCGGGGCCTGAAGGGATCGCTGGGCGTCAATGAGCCGCTGCATACGATCTGCGCCGGCGCTGCGACGTTCGCCCTGGCGGTCCCGTACCTGGCCATGCTCGGGCAAACCGGCGGAAACGGCCATCGCGTGTTCCCGGTGACACAGCCGGCCCGGACGATCATCAGCAAGAACGAACACCTGCTCTGTGCCGCCTTCCTCGTCAAATACTACGGGACGGCCAAAGGCGCACCGGTCACTGAGCCGCTGCAC
>JBLNDH010000150.1:0-10806 GCA_050261455.1 Bacillota bacterium | reverse complement strand
CATATCCACGACCACCGTACCAGCCGTGGCCGTATCCATGCCCACCTCCGCGTCCGCCGTGATGCTGGATTAGCTGAGTCTGCCCCTCAGGCCGGCTGGCGGCCTGTGCCGACATCGACAGCGAGAAAGCTCCCAGGGAGAGCAGGGCGGCTGCAAGAAGCTTCTTGAGCATAACACACCTCCCTCATATCCATTCGCCGCGCCACCGCCCACCTGAGACTACTGCCCCTACCCATGTTAGACAGGTCACGGCGGTGCAACGTTGGGTAAAATGGAGATTGGGCGGGAAAGCCTCTGCTGGTCTGCCCGCACCTTACCCTTGCCTTCGTAGCCGCCTGGCGACCTCGGCGGAGGTAGAACACTGCTCTGACGTTCTCGAAAACGCGATCGTCAGAGTTGCTTGCTCAGCAAGAACATCTACGTTGCTATGCATGAGCCGCCCGCTCGGATCCGAGCGGGCGAAGGGATGTTGGGCTCAGCCTCAACTCCATTTGGGGCGAAATGGCTTGTTGCCTCGTGGGGCCGGAATCCTGTCCTGACTCGGCTCGTCAGCCAAGCTGCCGTCGAAAGCGCCGCCGTTCTTTTAACCGCCGTTAGCGCTGCTTGACCGCTGAATCCGCTGCCCAGATGGCGCGAATCGTTTCCTCTTGCCCAAACCCGTCGGGCACTGCCGGGCTGGGGGCGTTGACATAGTACCAATCTTTCCGCCCCACCGGCGAATGCACCACACGGCTGCCGGGCATTTGCAGATAGCCATTGGCGTCGTGCTGACGCACCCAGTTCCAGGCGTAGCGCAGCCAGTCGTTGCGGTACGACTCGCTCTGGTGGGCAAACCAAGACATCTCGTCATAGCCCCAGACCCAGCAGCCGCCCACACCGCCTTGCCCCGGCTTGTCGCTGGCCCCCCAGTTATCGACCTCCACGAGATAGGGCAGATGCTCACATTGCCAGCCGCTGGGCGCCACGCCGCCTTTGCTTCGGCCATAAATGCTATCTACAAACCCGACCTTCAGCACTCCCTCCTGCGGTCGATCCGGCACCTCCATGATTCGCAGGGGAAACGAATGGAAATCCAGCAGAAGCCGGCCCTCACGCACCAGCCCACCGCTGGGGACGTGCCCATCGCAGAGGACCCAATGCCGCCGGGCGTGTTTGGCGGCGTAGGCTCGAACCAGGCTCAGCACTCGCTCCCAATGTCGCAGATCGCGGTCGTTGCCGTTCATGATCTCCACCTGGCCGAAGTGAATCGCCTCAATGCCTACGTCGATGTACGAGGCGGCCAGGAAGTAAAACCAGAGCTGGGTCTCCGGTCGGCTCACGTCGGGAACGGAAGCATCGCGGCCCCATTGATTCTGGCCTCGGCCATTGGGATAGATCATCTGCTCGTAACGGAAGTTCCTCTTCTCTGCTGGTTGTCCGAAGGCGGCAAAAGCCCATTCGGGCACTGCGATTTGCTCCACCTGCCGGGTGACAGCCTCAAACACGCAGGCTTGGAGGATCATCTCCGGATCGGCTTGGTGGATCTTCGGAGCATTCTTTCTGGCCAGCTCCAGTTTCTCCGGCAAAGTGGCCTCGCCGCCCCAGAGGTAGAGGGTTCGTCCGGCGAACTTCACGCCGGTGCTCTTGAGCATGCGGATGTTGTCCTCGAGGTTGCCCTTGCCGGTCAGCAGGTCCTGCATCGTGATCGCCCGCGAGAGATAGTTGTCCAAGACTTGGCGCGAAATCGAGCCGTCGAAGTGGTAATCCCGCGCCCGAGCCATGGCGGGCATGAGGGTGGTCAATCCGCAGAGCCAGAAAAGGATGATCTTCAAAGGCGGGCACCTTAACCTTGCCGCCACACGACGACAACCATGGCAAGCCACCGCCACACAAGCCTCGTTGCAGAAACCCAGTTCAAACAGTCGCCCTCGCAGCTCCTGGTCACCGCTCACAGCCGTTAGCTCGTATGGGCAGGCAATCGAGCGTCATCATTGATGGGTGGTCTTTCCTGATCATCCTCTGGCCACAACTGGCTACTTTGTCCATGGCTGGGCAAACCGGCGGACCCCTATAATGCCTCAGTTGGCTCAGATCTGGAAATCCGTTCCCTTGTTCATTTTGCATGTGGAAAAAGGAGAACGCCGTGGACAAACCCAAACTCATTGAGAAGCTCAACGAGGCCATTTCCCTCGAACTGGGGGCGGTGCTCCAATACAACCAGTACGCGCAAGTGGTGCTGGGCGAGGCGCGTAAGATCTGGCGTGACTTCTTCGAGGACAGCAGCGAGGAGGCGATGAAACATGCTCGAAAGTTCGGCGAGCGTGTGGTGGCACTGGGCGGTACGCCCTCGGTTGAGCCCCAGCCCGTGAAGCAGACCAATGATCTGCAGGAGATGCTGGAGAACAGCTTGGCGGTCGAACGCCGGGCGGTTGAGGTTTACACGGAGGCGCTCTCTTTCTGCGAAGACAATCCTGCGTATCGCAATATGCTGGAGGAGCAGATCTTCGATGAGCAGAAGGATGTGGAGGAGATTGAGATGTACCTCAACAAGGTGCAGAAGGTGGCAGCGGCTCCGCAAAGCCGCCAGGCTGGTATGACGGCTTAAGCGCCGCGGCGCGTTGGTTGCGGTTCCTGTTGGGGAGCGGACGGGACCAAGCGTAGGCGTGGCCGCGGGTTAGCTTGGGGAATGGGATTGCGAGGCATCAGACAGTGGGCCTTGCGCAACTGCTGGGCCAAGAGCGGGAGTGTTTCTGCGGGGATCTGGAAGGTTTTCTGGATGTACCAACCCAAGCTGGAGCTATAGGCCAATTGCTCCAGGCGAACGTGGCTTTTTCGGCTCGGGCAGAGGCAGATACGAATGGCTGTGCCGGGTTCTGAACCGGGCAACACATCAAGCTGATCGTCGACCGCTGTTGGTAATGTTACGCTGTCTTTGTTCATCCCATTCAGTTCCAAAACACTGCCGCTGCGATGGTTGTAGAGAATCGCAGAAACCCCGGCGTGATCAATTAACACTAAAATAGGATCAAATTGTCTTTTGTCAAGCTGTGGGGCGATCTGGGCAAGGGGACAGCTGGGTTCGTTCTGTCGCTGAAAGGAGGGATGAGGATCCGCGGGGTCCTCGGGGACGCGTGTTAGGCGCATTCTGGGCTACGAATGCGGCGCAGCGGGTGAAGTATATAAATGGGCCATTGTGTGGTTGCTGAGTCGGGCCTGTGGTGGTCGTGGCTGCTCTCGAAAGCTCCGAGTGGCTGAGGTGGTACGAAGAGGAAGGACGATGAGAATGAATAGAGCGATCCTGTCTTGCGCGCGGAGAGGCCTGAGATCCGTTGTCATTGCCGGGGCATGTCTGCCACTGATGGCGGCGGGGGCCGGACCCGTCGCTACGCCTCCAGTCCCTGCGGCGCATCCGCCTATTCCGATTCGCTTTCGCCTGGATGAGCCAGCGATGGTGACGCTGGTTATCGAAAAGCTCGACGGCACGCGCGTCCGCAACCTGGTCAGCGAGACTCCTTTCCCTGCTGGCGACAATGCCGCCTGGTGGGATGGATTGGACGACCTGGCCCGCGACACCGATGCTGCTCGGCACGGGGTGTATCAGATCCCGGCCCGTTTCGTGGAGCCGGGCGAATACCGCGTCCGCGGCCTGGCGCATGCCCCGGTACATCTGCGCTACGAGTTTTCCGTCTACAACGCGGGCAGCCCTGCCTGGGAAACCCAGGACAGCCGTGGCGGTTGGCTGGCCAACCACACGCCGCCCAGCGCCGTGCTGTTCGTGCCGGAGTCCGATGCGAATCAGGGTCCGGCTGCGCCTTGCCCTGGCGGCACCATCTTGGCCGGCAGCTATGTTTCCGAGGGCGGGCATGGGCTGGCGTGGCTTGACCTCGATGGGCGCAAGCACTACGGGCAGATGTGGATCGGAGGAGTCTGGACGGGCGCATCGCACCTGGCGAGAGATGCGGGAAGCCAGCGGGTTGCCGGTGTGTATGCGTACGCTGCCTCGGCCTGGGAGGGGGGAGGCTTTGACGGCCCCAAGGCGGAGCTGCGCCTGGCGGAACTGGTGACCCAAGCCGAGCAGGCGTCTGCCCCGCGCGATGGACGATTTGGAAAAGGATGGGATCGGCCTCTGCTGAAGCCTAATGCGCCCTACCAGGGCATCCTGCCGGGAGGACAGAAGGAGGCCGCCGGGGGCGACCTGCGGTACACATTCCCGGATAACAAGCATGTTGGCGTGAGCGGGCTGGCTGTGTGGAACGCAAAACTCGTCGCCAGCCTGCCGAAGATGAACCAGCTTTTGTGGGTGGATGCGGCCAAGCGAAAAACTCTTGGCACGACCGATCTGCAAGACCCTCGCGGGGTGGCGTTTGATTCGGGCGGGCGTCTTTTGGTGTTGTCTGGGACGCGGTTGCTCCGCTACGACATCGGCGAGAACCTGCCGTTGTTGGGCACACCCAAAGTGCTGGTCGCGGAGGGCTTGGACGATCCCCAGGGCATCACCCTGAGCAATGCCGGAGAGATCTACGTCAGCGATTGGGGCAAGAGTCATCAGGTGAAGGTTTTCTCGCCTGAGGGCCAGTTCCTGCGCAGCATCGGCAACCCCGGCGAGCCCAAAGCCGGTTTTTACGATCCGGTCCACATGAATCACCCGAAGGGCCTTACCATCGACAGCCAGAACCGGTTGTGGGTGGCCGAGGAGGATTTCCAGCCCAAGCGAGTGAGCGTCTGGAGTATCGACGGCAAGCTCGCCAAGGCGTTCTATGGTCCATCGGAGTACGGCGGTGGGGGGCGGCTGGATCCGAAAGACAAGAGCCGCTTCTATTACTACGGCATGGAGTTTCAACTCGACTGGGAACGCGGCACTGACCAGCTCAAGAGCGTCTTCTTCCGCGCCGCTCCCGGCGATCTGCCACTGCCCAACGGCTACGGCGCTGGCGGCATGCCCGAGATGCCCATTCACGCCAACGGCCGGCAGTACATGACCAACTGCTACAACAGCAATCCCACCAATGGTTCCCCGATTGCCATGATCTGGATTATGGAAGATGGCAAGACCCGACCGGTGGCGGCCTTGGGCCGGGCCAATGACTGGAAGGTCCTGAAGGCAGAAGCCCTCCGGAGCAAGTGGCCCGAGGGCGTGGATCTGAACGGCGACTATTGGCGAAACCAGGCGATGTTTGTCTGGTCCGATCTGAACGGCAACGGCCAGTTGGAAGCTGAAGAAGTGACGTTCTGCAAGGCGCGTGTTGGGGGGGTGACGGTTCTGCCGGACCTTTCGGTGGTCGTTTCGCGGGTGGATGATCGCGTGGTGCGGTATCGCCCCACGGGGTTCACCGACAAGGCGGTGCCCACTTACGACATCCTGAAAGGTGAAACGCTCTTAAGCGACGCGCAGGACCCTGCCAGTTCCGGCGGCGATCAGGCCCTGGTTTCCGACGATGGCTGGACCATCACTACCGTCGCCCCCAAGCCCTTTGCCCGCGAGTCTATGGGTGGGGGGCGCGACGGCAAGGCCATCTGGTCGTACCCCAGCCTCTGGCCTGGCCTGCATGCATCCCACGAGTCGCCCGCGCCCGATCGCCCCGGCATGTTGGTTGGCACTACGCGTCTTTTGGGCGGCATCGTCAGGCCTGGGAAGGGCGAGGCCGGTCCGCTGTGGTGCATCAACGGGAACATGGGCAACATGTACCTGTTCACTGCCGATGGGCTTTTCGTCTCCGAGCTCTTCCGCGACGTACGCCTGGGCAAATCTTGGACGATGCCGCAGGCGGAGCGCGGCATGCTCCTGGACGATGTGAGCCTGCATGATGAGAATTTCTGGCCGACCATCACGCAGACCAGCGATGGATTGATCTACCTCGTTGACGGGGCGAGGAGCAGCATCGTCCGGGTTGATGGCTTGGAGTCTGTCCGCCGGCTGCCGGCCATGCCGATCACGGTGACCGCCGACGATCTTCGCCTGGCGCAGGCCTGGCACCTGCAGCAGGAAGCGGAACGACAGCGGAGCAAGGGCAGCGGCGTGCTCGAAGTTATGCTGCGTCGGGATCCGATCCAGGTCGATGGTAAGCTCGATGAATGGGCCAAGGCCCAATGGGTCACGGTGGACGATCGCGGCACCCGCGCGTACTTCAACAGCGACAGCAAGCCATACAGCGTCAAGGCGGCCATTGCCGTGTCTGGCGACCGGTTGTACGCGGCGTTCAAGACCGGTGATGCGAATCTGCTGAAGAATGCGGGCGACGCGATAGCGCCGTTCAAGACCGGCGGTGCGCTGGACCTGATGCTCGGCACCGCCTCCAACGCCGATGGCAACCGCCGCCAGCCCGTTGAGGGAGACCAGCGGCTCTTGATCACGCGTGTCGGTCAGAAGGTCCTGGCGGTGCACTATCGCGCCGTCGTGCCGGGCACCAAACAACCCGTGGGTTTCTCGTCTCCCTGGCGGACAATCACGCTGGATGAGGTGAAGGATGTGAGCGATCAGGTTCAACTGGGCAGCGCCGAGGGGGACTATGAACTCAGCGTGCCCTTGGCCCTCATGGGCCTGAAGCCGCAGCCGGGCATGAGCATTCGCGGGGACATCGGCGTGCTCCGCGGCAACGGCTTCCAGACGCTCCAACGCGTTTACTGGAACAACAAGGCTACAGGTATTACCAGCGACGTGCCCAGCGAGGCGGAACTGTGCCCCTGGCTGTGGGGCCAGATCAGGTTTAAGGCGGAGAATCAATAATTGATGAGAGGCGGCCCAGAACTGGTGAGTATCGAGCCAGTGGCTCAGCGCATCCTCCACGATCGCCATCGCCGTGCCAAACGGAGTCCCGGACAGCTTGCCCTGCAGGGTTGCCAGCTTCAGGCGGATAGCGAGCGGCTCGTTGATACGCGTGGCATGCGGGAATTCCCCAGCTCGCGCCAGATTGCGGGCATGTCGGTCGGCTTCACCATTTCTTGTAGGGGAGGAACTTCCCCGACAGGGTGATCTTCACCCGCTCTCCCTTGGGGTCGGGTTCCTTCTCCACACGCAGGGTGAAGTCGATGGCGCTCATGATGCCATCCCCGAACTTCTCCTGGATCACCGCCTTCAAAGGCATCCCATAGACTTGGAGGATCTCGTAGAAGCGGTAGACGAGCGGATCGGTCGGGATTATTGGCCCCAGTCCCTTGGTTGGATACTGGGTCAGCTCTTCGACGGCCTCCGGTTTCAGTTCCAGGGCCGAGGCAATCTTCTGGGCCTCCTCCGGCGAGCAGGTGGCCTGGCGGAAGATCGCCGCCGCCAGCCACACCTCATCGCGACCGACCTGCTGGGCCAGGTCCGCGAACCGAACTTGCTTCTTCCTCATGGCCGCCAAAAGCTCTTGAGTGATCGCGGGTAGTTCCATGTCCGACCTCCGCAGAAAAAAAGATCGGGAGCGAGCCACGTTCGGCTCGGCCGCCCGATGCTGCGAGGACGAAGTCGCAATGATCAGAATAACAGGCGGGTGATGATCGCAATATGCCTTTCTTGCCCAAGATGTATTCCACGAATACTCGGGATATAGAGACTCCGCTGGGAATCGCCCTGTCGAACGGCAGATCAACTCCAAGACGTTTCGCTATGCTGCTCGCGTCGCGCAGGATGATTATCATGGGCCTGACCATTAAACGAATTCCCCCTCGCGAAGTGTGTTTTGATGTCGTAGTGGAGGAGTGCGATATCGGCTGTCTTGCCCTGGGCCGGTCGAGAGGAGGAATGGGGTAGAAACGAAAACCGCCACCCGAAGGTGGCGGTTTGGGTTCCAGTTATTTGGGTCGAATCATTCAACGATGGTGATAGTGGAAGCGGGCATAGTAGCCCACGGGGTAGGAGTAGTAGACCGGAGCGGCAATCACAGGAGCCGGAGTCACAACCACCGGCGCCGGAGCCACCACCACGGGGGCCGGAGCGGGAGCTACCACAACCGGGGCCGCGGGGGCCACCACCACAGGAGCCGGAGGAGTCACGATGACCGGAGCGGGGGGAGCGACCACAACGGGGGCCGGTCGGTAGTAGCCGTGGCCGTAAGAGAAGCCCACGCCATAGCCGCCGTTGCTATAGCCGAACGAAAAGCCATAGCTGGCATGATCTGCTCTGGCTGGCGTAGTAGGAATCGCACAAGCCACCAGCATCACCAAACCAACCATCAAGGACCTCATGAAACCTCCTGGTTACTGTCTTCTGTGTTTCAAGACAGCGGACCAAGGCGTTGGTTAGTCGCTGTCGCGAACGGGACTGATCTGGTCCGCTTTGGGGTGATGTTCTCCCTTATTTGTGGACGAGGCTGGTTGATCCGATAAGGCGCGATTTCCCGTTGCTTGGTGAACCCGGGCAGGAGGGGACTCCGAGGCGAATTGCACCAATGTACCGCCGTGGCTTCTTATGGGACACCTGCTCGCCGTTTCGTAATCCTTTGTCCTACAAATAGTTTCGATGATCCCCTTCTGCGGGGGCAGTCGATACGCAAAGCAAAGATACCGTGGTCTCTTTCTGAAAAGTGGTCTGGGCTATTGCTCAGGTTATGGTCCGACGCGGGAAGGTTTTATGTCAGCCAGCTATCACCGAGGGTTTTCGCCGCTTTTAACTCGTGCGGTCGGTCACGTGGTTTGCCAACTGCGGGAGCGAACACGCTGGCTAATCCATGGAGACGACGCTCGGCAAGAGTTGCCGTACAGGGTCGAGCGGCTGGAATCGCGGACGTTGCTCTCCGACGCCAGCACCTTTCCCGGCCTAGCCAACAGCAATCCCATCGATGCCGCGCCTATTCTCACCGGCATCGCCAATCTGCGCACGGCGTTGACCCATTTGAATGGAGCCGGCTCGTTTGCCACGTCCATGGACCTGATCGGCGGCAAGCTGGGAGTGAAGGCGGATCCCAAATCGGTCCTGAATGCCAAGATCCTGACTCTTACTGAAGGCTACCTGACTGGCGCAACCTCGCCGACGCTGCAAGGGTGGGCCACGTATCTGGAGGACCAGAGCGGCGGTGCCGTCAGCCTGAGTTCCTTCCCGGATGTGCCGGTGGGCACAAACGATCTGGCGTTTACCGTGCACATGAGCAAGACGGTGGACCTGGCGGCCCGGACGTTCAACCTGAAATCGCTCCTGCAAGCGGGTGGTATGGATACGCTGGGCTATGACCTGAGCAGCATCCCCAGCCTGACGACGAGCGTGCAAGGCGACATCGAGGTGGACCTGACGCTGGGGTACAACTCGTCGGGAGGATCGGGGTTCTACATCACGCCCGGGGCGATGACTGTCGCCACGGGATTCGCGGCGTCGGCACCGGTGAGCTTGAACGTGGGGATGTTCTCGTTTGTGACCGGTGCGTTGTCGGCAGCCGGGCCGAAGTTCACGGTGGCGTGGAACGATCCGAACCACAACGGCAGGATTGCCAGTACGGAGTTGGCCGCGGCCGGGGCGGGCATGTTCGGCGTGACCACGGATACCAGTGCCGTGAGCGTGACCATCCCGTTGGAGCTCAGCGCTGACACGCTTGCCCTGAACAGCCATATCGACCTGGTGACCACGGCAGCCAACGCGTTCAGCAGTCCCAGTTTCGTGATTTCCACGGCTAGCATCGCGGATCTGATCAAGACGTCGAGTCTCACGCCGCTGTCGCTGGCATCGGGCTTGTCCCGGCTCTCGCAGGCGTTCAAAGGCATGCAGAACCTGCCGATGATGCAGAGCAGCCTGCCCTTGGTCAGCAACAAGAAGGTCGCCGATGTGTTGGACTTTGCCGGTGCCATCGCGGATGGCATGAACAAGACGTTGGTGAGCACGGACAGCGAGGGGGCGGTCACGGTCTTGTTCAGCAATTTCGACGACCTGCTTGCGAAGCTGCACAGCTACTGCAGCAACGTCAATTACGACGCCGCGACGCGTGAGCTGAGCTTCACGGTGGACTATACGTACAGCTTCACCGCGCTGGATTTGCCGCTCAACTTCAATGTCGACTTGTCGCCGTTTTCCCTATCGACCACGTCGCATCTTCAGGCCGGGGGATCGGTGGACATGAGCTTCACGTTTGGCGTGCAGATCGCGCCGGATGAGCAGTTGCAGACGATTGCCGAAGCCGATAACGCGCCGACCGCCGACCCCAATGCGACCATCAAGAACGGCCGGCTCGGTTCGGACGTGCAGTTCGAGGTCTACCTGGATGGCTGGCAGCACTACACCGTGCCGCTGACGGCGGCCAGCACCAGTGCCAACAACAACCTTTTGGATCTGGCGGCGTCGTTGAATGCCGCGTTGGCCGGGGCGGGATTGGGTGGCAAGGTCGAGGCGTTCCTGATGGACCCGATCACCTTGGGCGGGGAGGTGAACGCCGGCAACTTCAACACGGCGGGATATGACCAGACCGGCCGCATCGGTTTTCGAACGGTGACGCCGGGACAGTACTTTGCGATCCGCGTCGTTTCCAACGCCGGCGCCGAGAGCCAACTGGGCTTTTTGGCCAGCCAGCATGCCACACCGGTCGCCGCATTGTTCTTCATCGACAACGCCCATCTGGGCGGGAACGTGGATTTGACCGCCAGTGGCATCGCCGCCGATGCGTCTATTGGCATTGTCAGCGTTGGCGTGTCCAACGGCGTGGCGAACATTACCGGCAGCGCTTCGGCCGATGTGGTCAACCCGGAGAACAGCAGCCACCGCATTACCCTGCCGGATTTGCAGCGGCTGGGCAACCACTGGAAAGACATGATCGCGCTGAACTTGGCGGGCAGCGGGGCCGTGCTGTTTGACCAGTTCAACGTCATGGGAATCAGCGGGGCCTCGCTGGGAGCGAACCCGTGGTTGAAGATCACCATTCCCGACATCGC
>JBLNDH010000149.1:0-11028 GCA_050261455.1 Bacillota bacterium | reverse complement strand
AGGGGGTGTTGGTCATCGCCGAGACGCGTGAGATGTGGCTTTTCTCGGAGCCGAAATAGGCCAGGGTCCGTACTATGGCAAGGGGGCAAGTGTTGATCGCAGGTTTCTCATTAACCTTTTACATTGATTAGCTTTATATTGATTGGGCTGCCGGGTGGGCATGGGGGGTATTGGAATTGGGCGTTTCGGGGAAAAATGCGGCCTAATATAGTGCACTTGTAAACGTGAATGCCATCTATTGTCTTCCAGATCTCGGGAGGTTTCATGGACAAGAGCCAAGGCACGGCGTTGCAGGAAGGACATGTGATCCCGCCGCCACCCCAGTTTGCCGCCCATGCCTACATCAACTCGCAGGAACAGTATGAGCAGATGTATCAGCGGTCGATCGACGATCCGCAGGGCTTCTGGGCGGAAATTGCCAGTGAATTCGTCTGGAAAAAGAAGTGGGACAAGGTCCGCGATTTCAGTTTCGGAGACCCGGTCTACATCAAGTGGTTCATCGGGGGAAAGACCAATCTGAGTGTCAATGCGTTGGACCGTCATCTGGAGAAGCGTGGGGACCAGACTGCGATCCTCTGGGAAGGCAATGAGCCCGGCCAGGATGGGAAGCTGACGTATCGACAGCTCCATGCCGAAGTGTGCAAGTTCGCCAATGTGCTCAAATCGCTGGGCGTGAAGAAGGGGGATCGGGTGTGTCTGTTCATGCAGATGATTCCGCAACTGGCGATCGCCATGCTGGCGTGTACACGAATCGGCGCGATTCATTCGGTGGTGTTCGGGGCGTTCAGCGAGGATTCGGTGCGAGATCGCATTCAAGACTCTGCCTGCAAGATCCTGGTAACGCAGGACACGGCGTTGCGTGGGGCCAAGGCGGACATTCCGATGAAGGCCAAGGCGGATCGAGCGGTCGCGGATTGTCCGAGCATCGAGAAAGTGGTGGTGGTGCGGCGTACGGGGCACACGGTGCCGATGATGGCGGGGCGAGACCTGTGGTGGGATGAGCTGATGAAAGAGGCCTCGCCGGTCTGCGAGCCGGAATGGGTCGATGCGGAGGATCCGCTGTATATCCTGTACACCTCGGGCTCCACGGGGAAGCCGAAGGGGGTGGTGCATACGACCGGCGGGTACATGGTGTTTGCGGCCATTACGCACAAGTACATTTTTGACTATCACGACGGGGACATCTGGTGGTGCACGGCGGACCTGGGTTGGGTGACGGGGCACTCGTATGTGCTGTATGGGCCACTGTGCAACGGGGCGACGACGGTGATGTTTGAGGGGGTGCCGAATTATCCGGATGCGGGGCGATTCTGGGATGTGATCGATAAGTACAAGGTGACGCAGTTTTACACGGCACCGACAGCGATCCGGGCGCTGATGCGGGAAGGGGAAGGGCCGATCAAGAAGCGTAGCCTGGCGAGTTTGAAGCTGCTGGCGAGCGTGGGCGAGCCGATCAATCCGGAGGCGTGGCTGTGGTACTGGCGGAACATCGGCAAGGAGCGATGCCCGGTGTGCGACACGTGGTGGCAGACGGAGACAGGGGGGATCCTGATCACGCCGCTGCCGGGGGTGAACAATCTCAAGCCGGGCAGCGCAAACAAGGCGTTCTTTGGCGTCGAGCCGGTCATCGTGCGGGATGATGGAAGCGAGTGTGCGGTTGGGGAGAGCGGGAGACTGTGCATTCGCAGTTCCTGGCCGGGACAGGCGCGTACCACCTGGGGCGATCATGAGCGATTCGTGAACATGTATTTCCGCACCTTCCGGGAGATGTATTTCACCGGAGACGGGTGTCGGAAGGATGAGGACGGGGATTATTGGCTGCTCGGGCGGGTGGATGATGTGATCAATGTCTCGGGGCACCGGCTGGGGACGGCGGAGGTGGAGAGTGCGCTGGTGTCGCATGAGGCGGTGGCGGAGGCGGCAGTGGTGGGCTTCCCGCACGATCTGAAGGGTCAGGGAATCTATGCCTACGTGACGCTGAAGGTGGGATTCCCGGCAACCGAAACGCTTCGACAGGAGTTGATTCAGACGGTTCGGCGAGCGATTGGGCCGCACGCAACGCCGGATGTAATCCAGTGGGCGTCGGGATTGCCGAAGACACGCTCAGGGAAGATCATGCGGCGAATCCTGAGGAAGATTGCAGAGAATGAGCCAGGACAGATCGGCGATACCACGACCCTGGCCGATCCGGGTGTGGTGGATGAACTGGTGAAGAATCGGGTGAGGGGATGAAGGGTTGTCAGAGGCACGAACGGAAGGATTGATGAAGTCCGAATGACGAGTAGACCGTTTTTTCTGGCAATGCCCGCGGCAACCTGCCGCGGGCTTATTTATTGAGAAATGGTGGGTTGAAAATGGATGTCGCCTCGGCGCAGCATTCGGCCGGGAGGGCAAGCCTCGTGGCGAGCCGCGATCCACCGAGCCCAACCCGATTCGCCCTCGGTTCCACGCCGGGTTCGGAGCGAAGCGACGACCCGGACCTTCTTTCGTCTGGGGAACCCCTGCCCCAATGCCGGCTCGGCGCGAGTCTCACCCTTCTGGAGCCTCGTTCCGTTAAGCTCATTACACTGAGTGCGATTCGCTGTAGATCAGGCGTGGTGGACGGTGGTGAAGTAGAGCACCAAAAGGAAGCTGATCCACGCGGCGAAGAGGATGCTCAGAACCGCCAGGAGCTTGGGGCGGGGTTTCAGGGGGGTGACGGCCGACATTCCCACGGGGAGATCGGATTTAGCGCCCGAAGGGGGCGTTTGGCTGCGAGCCTGGCTACGGTTCCGACTCATAGCTTCGATTCGATATGGTAGTCTTCTTCGAGCGAGCTGAAATCGTAGACCCCGCGAAAATCGTCCAGGGTGTCTTCTTCGGTGGTGGTCATGTAGCCGCCCTCAACCAGCGCGAAAACGATCCGGCCGAAGTCTTCCGTACGGGTGATATTCCAGCGCCGAAGGACTGCCCGGGCGAGCATGCCCCACTGCATCAGGGCAAACTCGCGGAGGCCTTCGCTGAGCTCGCGGCCGTTTACATGACGAGACGCCTTAGGATCCGTCAGCTTGCCGTGCGTCTTCTGCACAGTGTACTGTAATCCACGTTGCACAAAGTCGTAGGCTTCGATCGGATAAAGCCCGATTTCCTCTACAACTTGTTCGATCGGCTTCGCAGGCTGAGATCCCTTGGGTGGCATACTCTAAATGTACTCTACTTTTCCTTTGAACGCCAAGTTCTATTCCACACGAGGGAAAAGAGGTTGACCTTGGCCGAGCCTGTGTCCCGATGGCAGGGGCGAGGCAAACAGCTCCGATAGAGACTTTCCACTAATATCGACATTGAGTTGCTGGAGCCCCTCGGCGGCCTTGTGTGGCAAAATGGGCAAGAAGCCCACCAAAGCTCGATAAACCGCTTGGGCAGCCAGATTCAACACGGTATCCAGACGGGCGGACTTGGCCGGGTCTTTGGCCAGGCTGAACGGAGCCGTCACATCGATATAGACGTTCGTCGCGCGGGCAAGTTCGAGCGGAAGCAGCGCCGCCTGCTGTAATTCGCACTTCTCGTACGCAGCTGCCAGCTCTTGCCCAAGGCGATTGGTATGCTCAATGAGCGTCCGATCAATGTCTTCCAGATTACTGGAAGCCGCCGGAAGCTCGCCCTTGCGATAGCGACCGATCATCTTGATGGTGCGGTTGAGGCAGTTGCCGAGCACATTCGCCAACTCATTGAACGCCTTGGCAAAGTCCGCGTCGGTCCAGTCGAGATCGCTGCCGAAGGGCGCGGCCCGCAGGAGGTAATATCGCAGCGCATCGAGGCTATAGGTGCTGATGACCGAGCGGATCTTGCCCAGGTCAATGAAGTTGCCCATGGTCTTGCTCATCTTGCGGCCGCCGCTGGTCCACCAGCCATGGGCAAAGACATGCTGGGGCAAAGGCTGGCCGAGGCTCAGGAGCATCGCCGGCCAGTAAACAGTGTGGAACCAGAGGATTTCCTTGCCAATCAAATGAAGGTTGACCGGCCAGTACTTCTCAAAACGAGAAGGATCGGCGGAGGTGAAGCCCAGGGCGGTGACGTAATTGCTCAAGGCGTCGATCCAGACATACACCACATGCTCCGGATCATGCGGCAGCGGGATGCCCCACTTCAACGTAGCCCGGCTGATCGACAAATCCTCGACACCCTGCTTCAGCTTGCTGAGAACCTCGTTACGACGAGATTCGGGCTGAATGAACTGCGGATGCTGCTCGATGTACTCCTGCACCCGCGGAGCATATTTGCTCAGACGGAAGAAATAGGTCGGCTCCTTGTAGCGAACCAG
This sequence comes from Bacillota bacterium, assembly GCA_050261455.1. Classification (GTDB taxonomy): domain Bacteria; phylum Planctomycetota; class Phycisphaerae; order Tepidisphaerales; family Tepidisphaeraceae; genus JAPLNB01. Next base: position 6,728 of record JBLNDH010000149.1, on the reverse strand, counting down.
CGGCTTGCCATTGATGGCCGACTTGAACTCGTTGTTCTTGGCTTCGGTCTCGGTGACGAATTCTTCCTGCCCTTCGTCATACCACCCTTCATAGCTGCCGAGGTAGATATCCCCATTGGCATGCAACCGCCGGACAATCTCCTGCACGGCCTGCTTGTGACGCGGCTGGGTGGTGCGGATGAAATCGTCGTTGGTGATGTCCAGTTCCTTCCAGAGGTTCTGGAAGACCGCAACAACCCGGTCGGCCAGTTCGTTGGGTTGGACATTCTGAGCGGCGGCTGTCTTCACCATCTTGATGCCGTGCTCATCGGTGCCGGTGAGGAAAAAGGTATCGTCGCCCGCCAGGCGGTGATACCGCGCCAAAGCATCGGCGGCGATAGTGGTGTAGCAATGCCCGATGTGAGGCTCGGCATTGGGATAATAAATCGGCGTCGTAATGTAAAATCGCTTGGCCATAATGGGTTATCCGCGAGGGTACAAAAAAACCATTGTTCAGTCGGACTGATCTGGAGACGAAAAGCAGAGGCACGCGACATCCCGAGCTGGGACATCGGGCCTCTAACGCATCTCCATCAGCCGGACCGCACAATGGCTCATACGCATTGCATTATCGACAAACCCGCCGGGAAGATCAAGGTCGCTCTTCCCGACGCGGCGGGTGCTTCCCAAGCCGGACCGGAGCGAAGCGCAGGTCCGGATCATTTGGGATATCCGGAAAGATCCGGACTTGCGCCGCATTACCCTCCGCATTGGAGACTATCCCCCTGTTCTTCCGTTACAATACGCCCAATGGCCGAGCGACTCCTCTGCGACATCTGCGGGCGAACGATTCCGCCTCATGGGCATTATGTAGTGCGGATCGAGGTGTTCGCCGATCCGAGCATCCCGGCGGTGAGCCAGGAACAGATCGAAGAGGTGGATTTCGAGAAGGCCCTGGCCGAACTGCTGGCGGAAATGAAGGACCTGTCCGAGGAGGAGCTGCAGGACCAGGTCCATCGCCAATTCGAGTATCGCTTGTGCCATGATTGCCAGATGAAGTTTTTGGTCAATCCGCTGGGGAAGCCAAGGGATCGGGGGGAGGGGAGGAATTGAGGAACATCGTGTCGCTCAAGTGCCGGCGCGAATCGGCCTTCGATACCAGCGGGAAATAGCATCGAGTGCTATGCCCGCATCGGATTGCGCCTCTCCAGTGACAGAGGCGAGTTTGGCAATGGCGGCATCCCACCGCTGCTCAAGCGACTCGGGAAGCTGTGTGGTCTGCGAAGCCTGGATGATCTCAAGGAGCAAAAAGCCTGCTGTTACGGTGAGATCAGGATCGGTCTGGCCAAGCATGATTTCGGCGGCAGTGCCGACCAGTTGGAATGCTGCTTCCGGGGCCAACTCGATATCTCCGAACGTCCCAATGGTAAAGCATTCCTGACCCTGTATGGGGTACTTCCAGACTGCTGTCCGCACCTCAAAGAGCTTACGAAGTGCCGCTGGATTGGGAGCAGCGGAAAGCTCCCGTACCAACTCGGCTCCGTGGCGATAAAGTGCGATTCCATCGACCATACTGTCTCCAACCACATACGGCCGTCTTCTGCCGTCTTCTGCCGTCGTCTTCCGTCTACGCCGTGTCATTTCTCCTCCCCGATGCCCCCGTTTCCCAGATCAGCACTGGCCGGAGGGTGAGGCCCCACGCAGCAATGGCCAGCGTAGTTTGGTCAATGAACTCGATCTGGTTAAAGCAATCAACATGCACCGGCAAACGTAGACGATCGAGCAATCGCCCGCTGGCGGTATCGAGAATGAAGCACTCATTGGCCACTGGATCCGTTGGACGTGTTTTGTTCCACGGCTGTTTGGCGCAGCAGGCAATGCGTTGGCCAGTGGCATCGAAAGCAGGAGCGTAGAGGTGAAAACCATCCACGCGGTATTCTCGCACGCGTCGGCCGGTGGTGGCGTCCCACAGCACGAGGGCTTCCCGGCAATGTGGAGGGAAACTGGAGTCGGGACCGTGCCGAACGGCGGAAATGAGGGTTTGTCCATCAGGCGCGAAACGCACGTCTTGGGCAAACGCATCGGCTTGGAGAACGCGTTTCCAGGCCCCATCTGCCAGTCGCCACACCCACGCACCGGCTGTGCCGACTGCAGCAACTATTGCGCCGCCGTCGGGGGAAACGTCCACGCCGTATGCCTCGTTGGCGTCGAAAGAGAGGGTGCCTGTCTCGCAGCCGTCGGGCGAGAACAGATGCACGTCGGGGACATTCCCGGCAACGGCAACAAACCGGCCAACCGAATCAGCAGCGATCGCATTGGGTGCACAGGGCAAACGATGCAACGCGAACGACTTGGGATCCGATGGATCGCTCCATATGGCGAGAAACGCCCCATTGCCGCGGGTCACGGTTGCCACGAAAGAACCGTTCGCCGGTGTCGCCACAGCAACAGGCGGGTGTTCCTCTCGCTCGTGGCGCACGCTGGTGTGCCAGAGTTGTCGGCGATTCACAGCATCAAACGCAAAGACCCACGTATCGGCCACGGCGTAGAGATGGCGTCCCCCTGGGGCCTCGGGACCGGAGAAGGCCAGTCCCTTGGTGTCGTAGACCTTCTTCGTGCCCATCTCCACATACCGCCCCCACGCGGGAAGCTCTCGCTGCTTGCGGTACGCGGCAAACACATCGGCCGGATTCAACTTCTTGGCGTGCCTCAAGACGAAATCATCCGCCCGGTCCCCTGCCTCTATCAACAACACTCGCTCGCGGCGGCGTCCGTCATCATTGAACAATCCTTGCTCGTCCAATTCTCTCAGCGCAACAACCGCGCTATTAAAGCGAATCCGTTTTTCGCGTGCCGCTTGAGCATCGGTCAGGTCGTATGGCTCGGGCCTAGCGGCAAGGGCAGCTTCGGCCTCGCCCGTCCAAGTGCTCATACGCTCATGATACGGAGAATCGCAAATCGACCAGCGCAAACTCGCTTTCGCTCCGTCGAGTGTGCGGTAGCTTCCCTTTTCGAGGTATCGCTTTGCGACGCTGGCAAGTCCCAGTTCGCCACACGCGAAAGGGATGAAGTACTCGGCCGAGGGCGTGGTGTAGATGCCAAAGGCATAGAAGAACTCGGATGGATTCTCGCGGCGAAGAACCGCCCAACCCTGGGCACAGGCAAACTTAAGGCCGTCGGTGAGAGCACGATCAATAACCATGATTGAGCCTGTTAAACGTAGCGCGGCTTTAGTCGCAGCGTTTTACCGCGATCTTCGCCCCGCATTTCGGGCACCGCTCTTTGCTGGCCCCCAGATCGTATCCGCATTGCATGCACTGACCAGCCCTCCAGTCGCTTTCGAAGTATCTCCTCTCGGCTACAGCGTAGGGAATGCCTGAATGCGAACGCGGCCACGCCAAAAGGCACGCAGAACACAATCACATTCAACCAGGGGCCGGGCGGGATCAGAGCGCCCATTATGAGAAGGGTCGCAATCCACCAGAGAACTGCCAACAAAGCTGCAGCTACATACCGCATATCGCCATTCTACTCGTCTCGTCGGGCGTATTTCAGGGCTCCGCCCACCAACCCCCTCAACATGTTAGGTATCAACCTAATTTAAAATACAATAAAATGCTTGACATTTCTGCCCCCCTCTGATACGTAACGAATCCGTTGTACCTGATCTTTGAAAAGTGAATATTCGTCCCGCTTCTCGCTCGCGGCCCAGCCGCCCTGTCTGACCCCTGATCCCTCACTCAATCCTCACCAGGTCCCTCGCGGGTCCCAGGTGGCTCTCGGTGGCTCCAGGTGGCTCTCGGTAGGTCGCCGGTGGATCCCCGGAGGTCCTTTCCCCACCCCTCCCAAACCACAACTCCCTTCCCCTCCATCCTTTACAACAACGCCCTCCCCAAGAAAACAAATTCCCTTCTCTCCCCGTTGCGCCCCCAACCCCCATCGAGCGCAACACCACGGACAACGGACAAAGAACAACCAATCCCCTCACGCCACGGCGGCCAGGACTTGGGCGGTTTCGTCAAAGGCTTGGCGGATTTGCTGGCGTTCCTGGTCGCTGAGGTGGAGGTTCATGGCTTGGGCGTTGTGGGCGGCTTGCTCCGCGTTGCGCGCCCCCACCAAGGCGGCGGTGATACCGGGTTCGTAGATGGTCCAGTTGATGATCACCTGCGTAAAGCTGGCGTGATGGGCATCGGCGATGGGCTTGATCTTCTGCAAGGCCTCGACGACGCGTTTGCGGTTCTCCACCGTGTAAAAGGGGTGTGAGGCCCGGTGGTCGTCGCCGGAGAACTTCCGCTCCGGGGTGACGGCCCCGGTGAGCAGGCCTCGCTCCAGAGGCGAGTAGACAATTACGCCGATGTGGTTTTTCCGACAATACGGCAACAGGTCCTGCTCGATATGCCGGCGGATGATGCTGTACGGCGGCTGAAGGCTGGCGACGGGCGCGGCCTTCTTCGCCCGGCTGAGCTGGTCCAAATCATAGTTGCTCACACCCATCGCACGGATCTTGCCCTGCTGCTGCAGCTTGAGCATCACCGCCATGGAGTCTTCGATCGGCGTGGTGGTGTCGGGCCAATGGATCTGAAACAGGTCGATCACATCGACGCCGAGGCGTTTGAGGCTCTGCTCGCATTCATAGATGATGCTGTCGGGCTTGGAATTCCTGCGGATGACAATCGGCCGGCCTTGGGCATCGTGGTTCGGCCAGGGATCGCTTCCCTCGTTGCTGTCCCAGCGCATGCCACATTTCGTGGCAATGACGACCTTCTCGCGACGCCTTTTGATGGCCTGGCCGACCAGCTCTTCGCTGGCCCCCATCCCGTAGACGGCGGCGGTATCGATCGTGGTGATGCCATTGTCCAGTGCGGCGTGAATGGCACTGATCGCTTCCTGCTCATCCTGGCCACCCCACATCCACCCGCCGATCGCCCAAGCGCCGAAAATGACCGGAGAAACCCTGACCGACGAATCACCCAACGGACGAGCTTGCATCATCACTCCGTCGTAGAAGAAAGAGCAATAACTCTAAGGGGAAGCGAGGAACCGTGTCCAGAAGCAAAGTGGCGCCCAGGGAACCTTGTTCACCACAGGGCACACGGAGAGCACGGAACGAAGAGCTTTGCCTTCGGTTCTCCGTACTCTGCGTGTCCGTGGTTCATTTCACTCGGAGTTCTTAGAATGGTGCCAATGAGTGAGTTCGTCTCCCGAGCCGGGCTGAAGTTGGAATATGCATTGGCGACATTCGGAATCGACGTCGCCGGGTTGGTGTGCGCGGACCTGGGGTCCAATGTCGGCGGGTTCGTCGATTGCATGCTGAAACGCGGGGCGGCCAAGGTCTACTCCATCGATACCGGCTATGGCGTGCTCGACTGGAAACTGCGCAACGATCCGCGGGTGGTCGTGATGGAACGGACCAACGCCATGCATGTGGTGCTGCCCGAACCGGTGCGGTTCGTCAGCATCGACGTAGCTTGGACAAAACAGCGACATATCTTGCCGGCGGCGAAGCGACTGCTGGCGGCCGAGGGAAGTCTGGTCACGTTGATCAAGCCCCACTACGAAGCGACGCCCGCCATGCTGCGCAAGGGCGTGCTGCTGACGGAGAAAATGGACGAAGTGCTGCAGAGCGTGAAGAACGACATCGCCGGGGCGGGGTTCGAACTGATCTCGCTCTCGCCGAGCCCGATCAAGGGAGCCAAAGGAAACGTGGAGTATCTGGCATATCTGCGGCCACGATAAGCCAAGACACGAGTAATCCACAAATCTCCGCAAATCAGTACGAATCTTTCCTTTACCCGCGTAGAACGATATCCCGTACAACGCAGAGATTCGTGAAGATTTGTGGACTTCTTCTCTTCGAACGATCACTCGGCTACTTCTTCGTCAGGGGCGTTGGCGACTGCGGCGTCGGCCTCGTCGGCGGGTTCGACCACGGCCGGCGGATCATCGTCTTCTTCCGCCTGAACCTCTTCCACCGGGTCGGCGTCGGCCGCTTGAGGAGGGTCATTCTCGACCACCATGTCGAGTTCCTGAACATCCGCCATCGCCAACTGCGGCTGCTCCACCTCATCGGCCTGATCCACTTCCATCACCGGCGGCGGTGGAACTGGAGCGACCGCACCGGCCGGTTTGTTCGGATCGGCCCCTTCCTTATCGACCTGCTTCAAAATCAGGTCGATGCGTTGCTGGCCCTCAGGAGACTGCTGCGGCCGAAGCTGCTTGAGCGTGGGGATGATGATTGAACCCATTGAGATGAGCCGTTCCTGAGCCCGATCCCGTTGTTTCCAGTCATCGCCATTCAGTTCGGCCACCAAGGCCTTGATGCCATCCACCACCGCCGCCGACGGCGCCGGACGCGGCTGGCTGTATTCCTTGACCAGCGCCACCGGCACACTCAACGTCAGCCCGCTCTTGAGCTGACAAGCCACTTCCTGCTCCTGCAACTGCCCGCTGATCGTCGTGTCGTCCCACAAAACCACCTGCACATCCGTCGGCGAACCTGTGGTATGCACCAGATGCTTGATTTCACCGGCGTTGAGGACCAGCGTGCTGAAGGCGGTGTTCAGCCGCAACGTTCCCGCCAGGGTGCCAACCAGCATATCCTCGTGGGCCAGATCGAGCTTTGCCTGCGTGTCATCCAAGTCGTCAACCTTGCCCGTGAACTGAAGCCGGCGAATGCTCGAGGACGGGAATTTGACGACCTGGTCCGGCCCGGTGCCTGCCAGTTTCATTTCAAAGACCGTCCCGGGAAT
>JBLNDH010000148.1:0-9266 GCA_050261455.1 Bacillota bacterium | reverse complement strand
GGAATGAAACAGTGGCTGCGGCAAGCGGCCGGTCCTCTGCTCGATGGGAAGGAAAAGGAGTACCTACTGCAGAGACGAGTGGGACCTTTCGCGCAGGGTGCGGAAGGGTTGGCATTCTGGTCTACGATGCCAGATCTGGTGAGCCTGGCGGACAAGCGGGAGCGGCCGATTGAGCCATTCGGAGTCAGCGCCGCCAAGCTTCATTACCTCGACTTGGAACTGTTCATGCCGGAGCCTTTGCAGCGGCACTATGCGGATAATCTGTCGCACAAGCCGAGGCTGACGGACATTCCGCGTGATATTCGGGACGAGCGATTCAAGACGGCCGGGATGCTGCCATTCGCCGTGGAACATGCGTATCGGGCCATGGTGAAGAACCTGCGTGAAGGGCGATTGGATGATGCGCCCGGTCAGTACCCGAGGGACGAGCATGCGGCCAAGTGGGCAGGTTATCTGGCACATTACCTGGAAGACAACACGCAGCCACACCATGCAACCGAGGATTACAAGAGTCGATCGTATTTCAACCTGGCCGATCCGAAAGCCGCCCCGGATGTGCACACGGATATGGAGTATCGGCTCGTAGATGATGAAGACAACGACTATCCGGAATTGCGGCGGGAATTGTGGGATCAGTTCGCAAAAGCCCTGGAAGAAGTCAAGGATCCCGTTCGGACGAATGATCTGTGGCAGGCGACGCTGGAGGTTTCGCTGACCAGCTACGATGCATTGCCGCTGATCGGCCGGGCCGCTCAGGCGGCGTATCCGGAGTTGAGTGCCCATGGGCCAGGACGATGGGATGCCCAAGCATTCTTCCACTACCGAGGGCAGTACCTGGGGCGACCGATGAGCGTCATGGAGATGAAAGCCTATCAGTGGGCATGGGCTGTGCAGCGCGTCCAGCGCGTGTGGCGACAGGCCTGGGAGGAATCGGGGCGGAAATAATCGCAGCGGAGGAATGTGTCATGCCCCAGAAACGCTTCTCAAGCCGGACTGGAGCGTAGCGCAGGTCCGGATAATCTTCGAGATCGGGACAGATCCGGACTTTCGCTACGCTACAGTCCGGCTTGGAATGATGTTTTGCGTCGGTCAAATCGCTTGGAGTATGGCACCCCACCTGCGTGATTCTCATAGCTGCCCCGGAAGTTCGGGCACACCCTGATGGGCCTTGCTGGGCTCGATATTGCTGAGCTGGCTTGCCAACGGTATCCTTTGGCCCCTCGTGCGGACAGGCTATGTGGGCCAACTTCGTTAATCAATTCTTTCGAATTGCTTTAGGTCTCTCCCTGGTCGGTGGCTGTGCCTCCATGAAGCCGGGAGAGCTTGAGCGCGTGCAGCCAACCTCCGACGCGCCGCGGGTGGGCAATGCCTACCTTTTGCGCGGCTTCATCGGAATCTGGTCCTATGGAATTGATGATCTAGGTGGAAAGATCAACGCGGCCGGCATCCGCGCGAGTGTATTCCAGGAAGATCAGTGGCATGCGCTGGCCGAAACCATCATTGAGAAATACCGCAATGAGCCCCGCCACGAGCCCATCGTTCTCATTGGCCACTCGTATGGCGCCGACGATACCCTTCGCATTGCCCGCCAGTTGAAGGAATGTAGCATCCCGGTTGACTTGATCATCACCTTGGATCCTGTCACGCCGCCCAAGGTCCCGGACAGCGTTCACTTCTGCTACAATTTCTATCAATCGAATCTGCTCGATAGTCTGCCATTCTTTCGCGGCATTCCGCTGGAGAGCGAGGCGCCGAAAGGCGCAAACCTTCAGAATATGGACCTCCGAACTGACCGCCGCGACCTGCTCGAACCCGGCACGGATCATTTCAACATCGAGAAGAACCAGAAGGTACACGCCGAGATCGTCAAAAAGCTGCAGGAAGTCTGCCTGCCGCGTGACGTGTGGCTGATGCAGAAATATGGAATGCTCGATGGCTCGTCTCCGAGCACTTCTGGCAAACCATCACCGACACCCCTCAGCCAATACGATCGAATTCCTTGAGAACTCGGATCGTCATTCTCTTGGCGTGCGTGCACTCTGAGGAATGGTTAGCTGATCGCCGGCCTTGACGCCGGCGCTGGCGGCGGCGCCTTTATTCAGCTCAATGGCATATTGGGCGGGGCCATCGCTGGACGTGGTGCTCAGGTCATAGGGTTTCATCTGATGAATTGAGACAACCCGGCCTTGGGCATCGACATAGAGGATGTCCAGCGGGAGGCGGGTGTTCTTCATCCAAAAGGACAAAGGCCTCTCGTCCGCGAAGACGAAAAGCATGCCATGGTCGGGCGGCATGGAGTCACGGCGCATGAGGCCATACTGGCGTGACGAATCGGTATCGGCCACTTCGAGGGTGAATCTCTTCTGGCCAATCTGCATCTGCACCGTGCGTAGGCCACTCTTCATTGGGTCGGTTTGACAACTCAAAGGCGGGAGGAAGATAGCCAGAAGGACCAGGACGAATGTCAGCAGGGTCAGGGAGATCTTGAGCATAATGTCTGTTACGGCCGAAGCCGTCGCAAGAGCCTCAATGTCAGAATGAGGTCCATTATGCCCAAAGCGATGATGGTCGCCAGAAGCAGGATGACGCTTATCCAGATCAGGACGAACGCGCGGGTTGGGTAATCTGGGTCAACGGCATGGAAACCCGCAAAGAAGCAGACCGCCAGCAGAAAGAGAATCGCCCCCCCTACTCGGCGAAAGCGCAGGCGCCAGCGATTAATGGCATTGCCCTCAGCGGAAGCCAATTGGGACGCCGCCCGCGAATAGAACATGTAATGCCACCCCGCCGCCGCAACGAGCAGGGCGAACACCGACTGAAGCATAAGCAAACAATAGAGCCAAAATGCGAAAGTGCAAATGGGAAATACGGTGGGAGCAGGGGCCAGGACGGTTGACTCCAGGGCAGGTCAGCTCACACAATCCGGGGCACATGCGATACATCAATGTTGTGGGATACTTTGCGATTCCGGCCGCGTATGCGGCGCATTTTCTCGGCAAAGGAGCGGGGTGGGAGCCCATCGTGACATTTGTGTTGGCGGCCATGGGGGTGATTCCTTTGGCGCAACTGATGGGCGAATCCACGGAGCATTTGGCAGAGCGGGCTGGGCCAACCTGGGGCGGGCTGCTGAATGCCACGTTTGGAAATGCGGCAGAGTTGATCATTGGCGTGATCGCCATCAGCCGCGGGCTGAACGAGATGGTGAAGGCTTCCCTTACCGGATCGATCCTGGGCAACCTGCTGCTGGTGGGCGGTGTGGCAATGCTCGCGGGTGGATGGAAACGGGAAAGGCAGACGTTCAGTCCCATGGCCGCCGAAACCAATGCAGGAATGCTGGCGCTAGCGGTGGCGGCGATGCTGTTCCCGGCCATTTTCCACGTCACCGCGGTCAATCTGCACGACCTGAAACTGGGGGAACATGAGCGCAGCGTATCGCTAGGAACCAGCTTCATCCTGATTGCGGTGTATTCGTTGGGGCTGCTGTTCACGCTCAGGACCCATGCCCATATCTTCTCGCGACCCGGATCGAGTCACTCGGCGGAGCCCCCCCACCCTGGGGAGTCCTGGTCGGTGACGCGTAGCGTGACGATGCTGTTGCTGGCGTCGGTGGGCATTGCGATTGTGGCGGAATTGCTGGTTGGCGCGGCGGAGACGATGGCCCACCAATTGGGATGGAGCCAGATCTTCGTCGGGGTGATCCTGTTGGCGATCATTGGCAACGCGGCGGAGCATTCGACCGCAGTCATGCTAGCCAGGCGCGACAACATGGAGACCGCCATGACCATTACCTACCAGAGCAGTCTGCAAATCGCGTTGTTCGCGACGCCGGCCCTGGTGTTGATCAGCGAGGTAATGGCTGGGTTCGGCTGGGGGGAATCCAAGTTCATGGACGTCATGTTCAGCCCGATGGAGATCGTAGCGGTGCTGCTGGCGGTGGGAATCGTGGTGGTGCTGGGGATGAATGGAGAAACAAACTGGTTTGAGGGTGTACTGCTGCTGGCGTTGTATGCCATTCTAGCAATCGCATTCTTTTATATCCCCGCAAGCGAGGTCGGCGGGGTACAATCGCTGGAGCTAAGCAGGGTTGAGCACGCCCGGTGAAGGGGACGAGCTGATCAAGGAGGCACGATGGCGCTGTACAGCACGGAACTGGCGCGGCGTGAAGGGGAGCAGATCGAACTGCGCGCAGAAGCATTGCGTGCCAATTGGATATTCGATGACCTGGTGAGTGCGGATGGACACACGCTACGCGTCGTCTTCACGTGCAGCATCAAGGCATTGGATGAGCCGGCCGAGCGAAAGATGCTGGCCGAGGTATTCCTGGCCAAAACCTCCGTCTTGACGACCGAGGCCGTCGTATCGCAATTTCAAGCGGTGCTGCGAGCGGCAGCAGTCGCCGCCGCACAGAAGCGGGCGGCGGCGGAATGGTTGGAGGGGGACCGGAAGGATCTGATCGAGGCCATCCGAGCCGCGGGCGACCGCCTGGGGTTCTCGTCGGGATTGCAGCTGCTGCCCCCCTTCCAGATCGATATCGAGAGCGCCACGCTGGAACAGCAGCGAATGGAGGAGATGCAGAGGAACCTGGCCGAGCAGCGTGCGGCCGGACAACTGATGCGATTCCAGCGAGCGGCGGAGTTGCTGAAGCAGTTCGAGGCGATCCGACAATCCGCCCCGCAGCTCACGCCGGGCCAGGTGTTGAGGCAACTGAGTCCGGCGGACCAGGGAATGGCGTTGCAGACGCTGCTCCTGGGGGCAGGCAAAGAGCGGATGACAGACGCGGTCTGGGCCGTCGCGGGGATGAGCCTTGTGCGGATCGATCCACGGGCCACGCCGCTGGCGACGCAGGTCATTGAGCTGCCGGCAAACCTGGGACCCATGCGCAGCGTACAACGGGGCGACCAGGGAACGCTGTTGATTGGGGCGCGATCCGGCGTGATGGTGGTCGATCCACAGAGCCCGCGTGATGTCAAGTGCTATGCGGACCCGGCCGTGACATCGCAGCTGGGGTTCAGCCGAGCCGTACGGTGGCACGACGAGATCTGGGCATGTCACAGCGAGGCCGGGATCGTGGCGTGGAAGCTGGGGGAGACCGAACGGCCAATGCTGGCCATGCGTCCCGTCGACCTGCTCGGGGCATCACCCAAGAACCTGCAAGTCCTGGATGAAGGGCAATTGGCCTTCAGCACACAAGATCGGCTGATCACGCTGGTTCGGAAGAATGCCGACGACGAGGGCGGCGTGGTCGTCAGGCCGATTACCCCCGACGCAGCCGTGGAAATCGTTGCGATCCTCCCCGAGCGAGAACGCGTGACGGTGGTGCTGAAGAACGGCGTGGTCCAGTTGCGGGATCCGGAGTCGCTGAAAGTGGTGCGGGAGGTCCGCCCCTGTGGCGAGATCACCACGGCGGCTTTTTTGCCTTGGCTCGGCAGCACACGCGTACTGCTGGCGACGAAAGAAGGAACGGTTCTGTGCATGGGTTGGGAAGACGACCTGGTGACACAATACTTGAGTCCCTATCGGGGATTGCTGGCACTGGGCTCCGCGTCCGATGTGATTGCAGGACTATCCGGAGATCGCCAGCGTATTGTGCTCTGGAACACCTGGAACGCGAGTCAACCGCTGGGCGAAGTCTATGTGACCGCCATCACCCACCACCGAACAGGGGATGTGGAGGTATAGGAGGGCTGCGGGAGGAATTCGGACGATCAAGGTTCCCGGCCGCCCGCTACATCGGTGCGACGTCCGCCCTACCATCCCTTACGCGAACTGGGGATTAATCACTTCAGTTCTTTCAGGTCAACGTTTGCCGCGGGCGGGTTCTCCGACTGCGGTTGCGGCAGATGCTGGGCAAGGAACGCCTGGCACTGCTTCAGGCCACCCTCGCGGAAACACCTGGCGGCTTCTGCGGGCGTGTCAAACACCAAAACAGGCCGGGCAGCCAACGTCGCTTGGTGCCGCCGAAGGTCCATCTCCTCGGAATCCACGCCATAGCCCAGCTCAAACGTCCATTTGCAGAGAGGCCTCAACCATTGCAGCCAGGGTTGCGGCGGGCTGATCCGATCGGCGATGAGTTGATCAATGTTCGTCACGGGGTGATCGAGAATGACGGCAGCGATCTTCGGATCTCGTTCGGCGGCAAGCAGGGCCGCATTGGCGCCGGTGCCGATGCCCAGAACGGCAATCCGATCCGGGTCAATCCCAGGCCGGCGCCGCAGAAGTTCGACCGCCGCTTCGACGTCGGCGTGCTCTCGCAATCCAAAGGCAGAGCCTTTAGCGCCGATGCTGTTGCCGCCACGCAAGGCCACGGCCAGCACCGCATAACCCGCCTTGTGCAAAGGCTGGATCAGCGGCAGCATCTGGTGGCGACTGGCGCTGTAATCATGGGCCAGGACAACCGCGGGGTACTTGGCACGCAACACCTGATCCTTCTGATCCAGAACCACCTTCGAGTCGACGACGGGGACGAACCACGCCTCCAGGAGGGCTCCGTCCGCACTCACAAAACTGACCGGGTCGTAATGGATTCCATGGGTAAGTGGATCCAGGGCCGAAGCCGCTGTGGGAGGGTGCGTGCCCAGCCAGACCAACGCCACCACACCCCCGGCGAGAATCACCGGAACAAACAGCAATCGATAGGCCATCCCCATGGCAATCCGCTTGATGGCCGAGCCATCCTCGATTTTCAGACGATCCGCCTGCCAGAAGCAGATATCGCAGAGCAGTGCTTTGGCGATCCAATGCGGGAGGCTGCGCAAACGGGCCCACAGAGTGGGCTTGCTGGGCGTGGTAACTTCACCCTCATGGAGGAACATCGGGTTCATGACAGGTCGCTGCATAGAACCTCTCGCAATGAAAACCGATCAAACCAAGAGCGCAGGCAATGCCCGTGCTCTTGGTAACATCGGCTTGACCGGGGGGAGGCTGAACCGTAATCTGTTTATTGATCGCGAAAGGCCAAGGTTTACTGGCCGCCGCTCTTGACAGTCGATAGGGCGACGTGGAACGTCGTCCTGTAACGCCTGCAACTGCAGGCGAGAAAAGAGGTCACGGATGGCCAAAGCGAAACAATCCCCAGCACTATTCGAGGTCATCGCCAAGAATCGGCCGCTTACAGGGCGTGTGCGGTCCGGTTGGATGAGCTCGATTACCCGTTTGTTCCGTTCGAAGGGCAACGGAACGCCCCAGAGCACTCCCGCGGCTCGGCCTGCGCCGGTCGCGCCGCCTGTGAGCGTTCCAGTACCGACCCCGACACCAGCGCCAAGTCCGGCGCCGATGCCAACTCCGGCACCCATAGAGCCGGTGGCCGCTGAAGCTCCCCTGCCCAAGCGACGTGCCGCTATTACAATCGACCCAGATCGATACGAGATCACGCTTCGATTGAGTTATGTATCGGGCATCATCTGTGTGTTTGCGATTATGACACTGGTGGCCGGCGCATTCGTAGCCGGCGGCGGCGTGACTGGCGGAAGCCGGTCCCGCTTGGCCGATACGTCGAGTTCACCGTCGCATGAGCAGGAGCCCAAGAAGACTCTGTTCGACATTGATAAGACCTCGGTGAACGCTGAGATGCCGGCCGAGGGCGAACCCGCCGGGAGCTCCCAACTGACCGCCAGCGACTCAAGGCGGTCGGGCGGACAGGTTTCGCGCACTCGCAAAGTTGGGCTGAATTACGTGATCATCCAGAGCTATCCGGAAGAGGCCATGGCTGCCGAGGCGGTAAAGGTGCTCACTGAAAACGGCATCGATTGCACGGTGGAGCGAAAGCTGCCGAACTGGCTGGCTTCGAAGGACTGGTACATCGTGGTAGGTCTGGAGGGATTTGACAAGATTACCAACGCCCCTCGGTATCAAGCTTACCTGAAGAAGATCAGCGATGTGAGCGAGAAGTATGCCAAGAAGAGCAGCTTCAAAGCGTTCACTCCCACCGCATACAAATGGGGCGGCAAGTCGAAGTAAGGCCCGAGCGTTTTTCGAACCCCCGATGATTACCTGAAGCCCACGGCGGTGCCGTGGGCTTCTTCTTTCCCTGTCATGCCATACCCCGATCTCCAAGCAGATCGTTGGCGATTCCAGGATGCGGGTTTATGATAACCCCTTGGGTTCACGTCTCGAGATCGTACAACCGCACAAGGAGTCTGCTATGGGAAGGAGTATTTGGGGTACGTTCCTGGCCGGTGCTTTGGCGATAGTCTGGGTCGGCACCAGCGCATCGTTCGGGGCATCGGCGGCCACCGCCGGCGATCTGCGAGTCGCGGAAAACGATCACACAGTGACGATCACCCATAAGCGACAGCTCGTCGTGGAATACCAGTTCAATCCCGTTCCCTTCAAACCTTATGTCAAGCAACTGCTCTCCCCGGCCGGCGTCAATGTCCTGCGCGATGCGCCGCATGATCATCTGCACCACCACGCCTTGATGTTCGCCGTCGCTGCCGACGGCGTGAACTTCTGGGAAGAGGCCCCACAGGCGGGTAAGCAGGTGCACCGCAGCATGAACGGCATCCTGGGCAGTGCCCACCCCCTCGCATCGCTGGTCGCCTTCACGGAACAACTCGACTGGATGAGCGCCCCCAACCAGATCATTCTCCAGGAACAGCGTAAGATCGGCATCTACAACGAAAAGGATGCGTCGCTGCTCACCTGGCGAACGCAACTCACGCCCGCCGCCGGCAAATCCGAAGTAAAGCTCACCGGCAGCCACTACTTCGGCTTGGGCATGCGTTTCGTCGAATCCATGGATAAGGGCGGCAAGTGGATCTACCCCCAAGAAAAACCCGCCGCGGAAGTCGTGCGTGGCGATGAGCGTCTGGTCCGGTCCGACTGGTGCGCCTACACCGCCAAGGCCGATGGGAAAGAGGTTACCGTCGCCATGTTCGATCATCCCGATAACCTCCGTCACCCCGCCTACTGGTTCACCATGGCCAATCCCTTCGCCTACCTCTCCGCCACGACCAATCTCTGGAAAGAGCCCCTGATGCTCAAGAGCGGCCAAACCTTGAATCTTCGCTATGGCGTCGCCGTGTGGGATGGCACGGTCGATCCCCAGCAGATCGAGAAGCTCTATCAACGTTGGGTACAACTGACGTCCGAACAAATCCAATAAAGGAGCAGCCTCCATGAAACCATCGCAATCGCACAAGCCCGGCACGACTCGTCGCGAGTTTCTGATCGGCAGCGCCGCCGCGATCGGCACACTTGCCAGCACCTTCCCCCACTTAGCCAAAGCCAAAGACTTCGGCCCCAACGATCGCATCGGCATCGGATTC